>DASXTY010000203.1:0-2037 GCA_036505155.1 Polyangiaceae bacterium
GCCCCACGTTGCCGTGGATCCCACGGATAATCGCATTGTCTACATCGCCTACAACAACGATTTGAGTACCGGCGTGAGTATGTCGAGAGATCGCGGACAAACCTGGGTTCACACATCGATCGGCGCGAAAGCGGATCCGGACGCGTACGCGGATCCGGTGCTTGCCGTGGACCCGAGCACTCGGGATCTCTGGCACTCGTATGTCTCGATACCCCTCACGGCCACGCCAATCGAAGACCCACATCAAGTTCACCTGCTCCGCGCCACTCACGACGCGGGCGGCAATCTGGTCTGGGGTGCGCCTATCCAGGCAAGCGACCCCGCGTACTACACTGCGAGCTACTCGGTGGACAAACCCTGGCTGGCCGTGGGGGCTACCGGCACGCTTTATGTCGCATACAACGTTTTTTCCGCTTCATCGATGTCCCCGCCCTTCATCGCGTTGGCGATATCCACCGACCGCGGTCAAAATTGGCGGCACCTGGTGGTCAACGACCGGTCGCGCTTCACGGGTGGCACGTTGCCCTACGTCACCACGGACGCCAAAAGTGTCGCCTACCTCGGATGGTGGGAGAGTTCTCCGGTTACTGAGCTTGGCGGCCACATCTGGTTTTCCAAGCTCACCAGCGCCACCGCCAGTGTGGGGGCGAATGTTCGCGTGCACGATGTTCCTGAAGCCGCCTACGACGGTCCACAAGTGGCGGTAACCGCCGACGGGTCGATCTTGTACGTCGTGTACGGCGCGATCGTTCCCGGTGGCGGCGTCGACGCACAAGACGTCAAAGCTTCGTTTTCCACCAATGGCGGCAGCAACTGGAGCGCGCCCATCAAATTGAATGACGATCCGTCCTGCGCCACTCACTGGCACCCCGCCGCGGTGACGGACTCGGCTGGATCGCTATGGGTCATCTACTACGACGAGCGTTATGGTGACGGCCGGGTGGCGTGGGTCAAAGCTGTCGTCTCTTCGGGAGCGCTTTCCGTAGCCGCGCGCGGTTGGGTCACCGACGCGGCGCCCCTATTCACCACCTCCCGCTTCTCCTCGTTCCTGGGCGACTACATTGGGCTCGCATTTGCCGGCGGAGACTTGTTCGCAGCTTGGGGTGACCTCCGCGAAGCCGGAAAGGCCACCGACACGCGGATCTATTTTTCTCAAGGCGCCGCGCTGTGAGCCTGCCCTAAAGCGTCGTCCTCAAAATACCCCCCACCATATTGTACCGGCCTCACCCGAGCGAGATACCGACTGGTTGGTACGCTATGGTGCAAAATGGCGATTTCCCCGCCCCAGCGATGGCTCTCCGCATCAAGATTTGGCCCACCTGCGGGATTTTTATGAGGATGGCGCAACCATGAAGATGCGAGGAAAAATGTGATGAGGACGGATTCCATTGTAGTTATGGATGTGGGGTCAGAATGGCCGAGCTGGGTCGACGAAGGCGGGAGTCAGGAGAGCAACGTGGCCGTGATTTCCCGGCAGGAGGGCGAGTGTGGAGACGAGTTCGCTTGCCGAGCGCGTGCCTGGCTCACCCGAGTCGCCGAGGTGTTCCGTCCGGAGTGCGGAGTGGTAGTGACCGGCGGAGAGGCTCCGACCTGGGTGAGCGCGATCTTGGAAGCGCTCGCGAGTGTGCTCGTAAGCTCGGGTGGTGACTCTCTAATCCTGGTGAGCGCGGGCGGCCATGCGCAGCAGCGCGAGCTCGCGCATGTGGTGCGCGCTCTCGGTCGGGAGCTCGAGCTGAGCGGGAGAGAAATCAGCCTTCAGTTCCGGGTCGCTGTGTCAGAAGACCGGAGTCAAGATATGGTAGCGGCATAGCGTGTCTTGCCGGACGTCCTGATCCATGGATTCGGAGGGCACCAGGTCGAATTTTCAGCTCAAAAAAATCCCGGATGCAAGTGTTCCCGGTGCACTTCGAGCAGTCGACCGACGAGCTCCGGTATTTTTCGACGATCCATATTTTCGAGCAGCGGATCGGCTTGGAGCGCGTCGATGAAAAGTCCTCGATTGCCCTCGATGCTGGCCTGCACGATGGCTTCGATGTT
>DASXTY010000204.1:0-11026 GCA_036505155.1 Polyangiaceae bacterium
CGCGGACTATGACCGGGCCGAGGAGCTGATGCGCGCTGGGGCCGTCGCGCAAGACGTCGAGGCTTTGCTGGGTCCGGCGCGTCAGTCTTTGCTCGAGCGCCTGCCCGTTGTGCTGATAGCGCTGCCGCGCGACGTGAACGAGCTGCGTTTGGTAATAGACGACGCCGTTATTCCTCGGTCACGGATGGGTCAGCCCATTCCGCTAAATCCCGGTGAACATCGGCTGGTGCTCATCGCCCCGGGGCGGCGCGCCTTTACCGTGAACATTACCTTTGCAGAAGGGGAGCGGAGAACGGTCGAGGCCATTTTGCCACCGGTTTCGAGCCGACAGCCCCCGCCACCGGGGCCGATTCAGGACCGCGGCGAAACTTCGAACACCACGGTGGGCGCGCGCACATGGGTGCTTATCGGGGAAGCAACGGCCACACTGACCTTTCTAGGTATGGGAATCGGCTATTCGATTGCAAAGTCATCCGCAAATCGGCGACTGCAACGCAGCCAGGAAAATATAGACCGGATCGACCGCAGTGCAGGTGCCTGTCTCTCACCGCAAGGTGCGCTCATGGGGTATTGCGCAGACTTGTCGCAGGCGCTGGACGACCGGCAGCGGGCGGATAACCTGGCGACCGCCGGCTTCGCAGCCGCCGCAGTCGGAGCAGCTGCGACCGTCCTTACTTGGTGGCTCTGGCCCGAACCGGAAAAGAATCACGCGAGCCTACGTGTGTCTTTGGGGGTTCGCCCGAGCGGCGCCGGTGCGTCGTTGTTGACGCGGTTCTGATCAACGCACTAGACCCTAACGCGCGAAATATTGCGTGGCTCGCTTGTGCCCTTTGGTTTTTATCTGCTTTGCGGCAATGAGCTTCTTTACCGGCAGATTTAGCTCTCGGGTGGTGATGCCCATGCCGCGTGCAATTTCTTCGATGCGCTGCCCTGAATTGTCCCCCACGTATTGATGCAGTCGCTCGGTGAGGGCTTTCAGTTCGTCCGGATCGCGCTTGGCGCCTTTGGCGCGTGTCGCGCTGCGGCTTCCGACCGGGGCGCTCCGGCCTCGTCCGCGACGGCCGCCGTCTGCACCGGAAAGGCGCCGGCGCTGCGGGTGCGAGGAAGAGGCCCCGAGCGCTTCGCGCAGCGACTCGACGGCTGACTGGCGCACCAACGTGGTCAGCTCTAAAGTGAATTCTTCGATTCGGGCACGGATTCTTTGGTCAAGGGTGGGAAGAGACATAGGAGGGGGCTCTTAGGGTTTGACCGCCACAATGTCAAGCGAGTAATGCCCGATGTTACCGGGCAAAATAGCTGGTGGCGCGCTTGTGGCCCTCGGTTCGAAGATGTTTCTCCCGTATTAGATTGCGCATGGGCAGCGTCAACTCCCTGGTGCCGACGCCGATGCCGGCGCTGATCTCTTCCATCCGCTTGCCCGGATTTGCCTCGATGAATGCGAGCAGCTTGTCGGTGAGCGCCTCGACTTCCACCCGAGTGCGCTTGGGGCGGCGGTGGGCATTCTCGGTTCCGTTTTCGAGCGGCCCGGGCCCACCGGCCACGCCGAGTGAACGGGTGGCGCGCCCGCGGCTGAACCCTGTGTTCACAGAGCCGCTCAGCGCGTGAGCTACCCGTTCTCGGGCGATCGCTTTTATCAACTGCCGCAAATCCACCATGAAGTCGTCTGTGACGCCACGAATCCGCCGAGCGATATCCACCTGTGTCATTCGCACGGCGTTTGTCACAGGATGCTGGCACTGTCAATCCGCAGTTCGCCCTGCGTCCCATCAGGCGCGGTTCCGGGGCGGCTTGGGTCGCCGGCCGGCCCGGGCTATGCTGCCCCCCCGTCGCGTGCACCAGCTTGTCGCTCAGCGCGAACGCTGGTCTTGCAAAAGGAACCCTGTCAATGAAAGAGCTCGAGCCGAGCGCGTTCGTGATTTTCGGCGGTACCGGCGACCTGGCCCGTCGCAAGCTCTTGCCTGCGCTGACGCGCTTGAGTCAAAAGGGCCTGCTCAGCCCGCGATCGCTGGTAGTGGGCGTAGCTCACGAGGATACCGACGACGAAGCGTATCGAAAGTCGGCAATCAACGCGTTGCTCGAAGCCGGAGTTGATCCCGACGCTGCCCAACGGCTGTGCGGCGAGCGCCTTTTCTACCATCGGTTCACCAACGACGGCCCGGAGGATTTCAATGCCCTGGCGGCGCGGCTGAGCGCTCTTGAACAACAGTACGGGCTTGGTTCGCAGAACCGCGCCATTTACCTGGCGCTTCCGCCGTTGGCGTTCCCCGCCACCATACAGCGCCTGGGTGAAGCGGGTCTGAACCGGAGCGCCGGTTACACCAGGCTGGTCATTGAAAAGCCTTTCGGCCGCGACCTCGAGTCCGCTCGTGAGCTAAATCAACAAGTCCACCGACATTTCAATGAACGCCAAATCTACCGAATCGACCACTATCTAGGTAAAGACACGGTGCAGAACTTATTGGTGTTTCGCTTCGCGAACTCCATCTTCGAGTCGGTATGGAACCGCGATCGGGTGGAGAGCGTGCAAATTACCGTCGCCGAAGCGCTGGGGGTGGGGACGCGGGCCAACTATTACGACCGGTCCGGAGCCATTCGGGACATGGTTCAGAACCACTTGACGCAGCTTCTCACCCTGTTTGCAATGGAGGTGCCGGCGGCGTTTCGAGCCGAAGCCATCCGCTCCGAAAAGACGAAAGTCCTGCAATCGATCGCTCCCATCGACTGCGCCAACGTGGTGCGCGGGCAATACACCCAGGGTGCAATCGGCGCCGAACAGGTTCCCGGCTACCTCGACGAACGTGGCGTTCCTGCCGGTTCCCAGACCGAAACCTTCGTGGCTATGAAACTCGAGATCGACACCTGGCGCTGGCAAGGCGTGCCGTTCTACCTGCGCACGGGAAAACGCATGGCGCGCCGGCTCAGCCAGATAGCCGTGCGCTTTCGCGCAGTTCCGGTGAGCTTGTTCCGATCCGCGGGTACGGTGTGCGATTCGCCGGATGTCTTGCTGATCACGTTGCAGCCGGACGAGGGATTTTCGCTCCATTTCGACGTCAAAGTACCGGGCTCACCGTTCAGGCTTCGGCGCATCCCGCTTTCATTCAAATACCACGAGCTCTTCTCAGATATGCCGGAGGCGTACGAAACGCTGCTGCTGGATGTGTTGTCAGGCGACCAGACCCTGTTTGTCCATTCGGAAGAGGTGGAAGAATCGTGGCGCGTGTACCAGCCGCTCCTGGTAAACCCGCCCCCCATCCGTACTTACCCCGCAGGGAGCTGGGGGCCAAAGGAGTCCGAAGCGTTCACCATAGGGGAACAGGAGCTCTGGTGAGATGCTCTTGCCCTGGCAAGGGTTGCTTTAAGACCGACTTTTTTGGGTTGCATAACGTCGGTAGCCGTGGTTAGGTTTCCCCCGCTGACGAATCCCCTCGCGGGGTCGTGGCCACTACTACCGGCCACGAAGGGAAGCCGGTGCAAATCCGGCACGGAGCCGCCGCCGTAATCCTTTCGCGGTTCGATCTCGAAGCCACTGGTTCTAACCGGGAAGGCGATCGCGCCCAAAAAGGAAAGTCGGAAGACCTGTTCGCCGGTGCCTCGCAGGCGAGCGGTGAATGCCGCCTCGCCGGAGCCAAGAAGGCGCGCGGTGTGCCCGATTTGCTCCGAGGCGGTTATCTCCTGGGCGCGAGCTTCGCCCGATGGGAGGTCAAATGGGTCAATATAATAAGTGGTCCGCGTTGGGGTTGGCATGCGCGGCGTGTTTCTTGGCTTTGTTGGGTTGCGGCGTAACCGCTCCGCCGGGCAACACCGGAGGCACCGACGCCTGGGCTGGGGCGTGCGGCCGTGGCGTCGCGGTAATTTCCAGCGACTACGCGTCCACCAACCTTTCTTTCCTGGGGCTCGACGGTGCTGTGCTTTCCGAATCCGTGGTGTCGAGCGGGAGCGCCTCGCCGGGCCTATCGGCGGCGCTCTCGGGGGATGTCGTGCTTCCAACCTTGCCGGGGCTCGGTGACCGGCTGGTGCTCATCGATAGGGCGCCCACCAATACGGTGCTTACCTGGGTCGATGTAAAAGCCGGCGCCGCCGTGGCGCAGCTTCCGGTAGGAACCGGCTTCGCTTCGAATCCGCACGACTACGTGGAGCTCAGCGACGGGCGCGCATACGTCACCCGGTACCAGGGCAACCTCGCGGCGGGATCGGAGCCCTTCGACGCGGGCAACGACCTGCTAATCGTGGATCCCGCAGTGTCTCGTATCACCGGAAGCATCGACCTTACGCTTGCGATAGCTGGGGCAGGACCGCAATATTTCCCCTCGCCAGATCGCGCGGTGCGCGTCGGCGATCAAGTCTTTGTGCTCCTGGGCGGAAACACTCTGGATTTCATGGATTCAGCGGAGTCGCGGGTGGTGGTGGTGAGCGATATTACCGGCGAGATCACAGAAGTGCAGGTGCTCAGGGGGATGCACGGCTGCTGGGGGCTCGCGGTTTCGCCTTCGGGGAATCAGCTCGCAGTGACTTGTCCGGGCCGATTCGTGGGGTCCTCATCGGTGCTGGACGAGTCGGGTGTGGTGCTGCTGTCGATTGGCGACCAGCTCCGCGAGCTTCAGCGTTTCCCAGCCTCTACGTTCGGAGTCGGAGCGGTGGGTCTCTCGGTGAGCTTTGCTACCGAAAGCACGCTGCTGTTCGTAACCCTCGGTGACTTCGGAGCTAACGGGCAGCCTCCCATGGATGACACGTTGATACGGCTCGACCTGGTAACGCAGGGGTTTGAGGTGTTGCTCCGATCCGACGGCGAGGCCTTCACCTTGGGCGATGTGCACTGTGCTGCAGCCTGCAACGTGTGTTTTCTCGCCGACGCCAAGCGTGACGGCGGTGTGGTCCACCGCTTCGAGGTGAGCGGCAAAGGAGTCCTGTCGGGCGGGGTTCCGATCAAGGTCGATCCGAGCATCGGGCTGCCGCCCCGGTATCTCAGTCGGTTCTAGGTGCAGCCCGGCACACGACCTTACCTGCGGCGATCGCTGATTGCGTTGTTTTCCGCGCTCGCCGTGCTCCTAGGGGCGTATCTGTGCGCTACCCGTCTCGCCCGGTGCGTTTCTATTCGGCTGCTCAGCGCTTCGGCATCTCGACCGACGGCTGTTTCGGGTTCGGTGACGGCGGCTCCGCGTTGGATGGTCGGCAAGCCGGAGCCGTCGCGTATTGTGTCGTTGGTTCCCGCCATCACCGAGACGCTCTTCGCCATTGGCGCTGGAGCGAGTGTGGTGGGCGTCAGCGACTATTGCGACGCGCCGCCCGAAGCCGCTGAACTCCCTCACCTGGGCTCCTGGCTAAACCCGTCGTGGGAGAAGTTGGTGGCGCTCTCTCCTACGCTGGTGCTCACCGAACGCGACGCGGCTGCCCCGATCGGCAGGCTCCGGGCAGTGGCACCGGCGCGAGAGCTCGCCTGGCTTAGCCTGGACGACGTGCGGAAAAGCATCGGCGAGCTGGGCGAGCTTACGGGTCATCAGAGAGAAGCGCAAAAGCTCGCGGCGAGCTTGGTGGAGGTGCTTTCACGCGCGCCTCCACCCGATGCGCCGCGCGTGCTGCTCACGCTCGCGGACCTTCCGGGAAAGTTGGAAAATGTGTGGTTCATTCAGGATAATTCTCTCCACGGGGCCGCGCTTCGCGCTGCGGGCGGACGAAACGCGATATCCGGCCCGATCACCGGAAGCGCGCGCCTGAGTCTGGAGCAAGTGCTAGAGGTGGATCCGGACCTAGTCATCATGTTGGTGCGCCGAGAGCAACCGAGCTCCGAGCTGAGCGGGCGCTTTCTCCGGGATTGGCAAAAGCTCAATCCGTTACGAGCCGTGCTAAAAGGAAAAGTGGGCGTGCTGATGGGACCCAACTTGCATCGCACGGGGCCCTCGATTCTAGAATTCGTCACGCAGTTGCGTGGCGAGATCCAGCTTCTGACGAGATAGCACTCCCGTGACACTTGTAACTTTAGACGCTGCAGACTCCCCGTTGAAAGTTCTGGTCACCGGCGGCGCCCGCAGTGGGAAAAGCCGGTATGCGCTGGCGCTGGCGGAGCGGCTGGGCTCCGAGCGCGTATTCATCGCCACCGCCCAAGCCCGCGATGCGGAAATGGCGGATCGCATCCAGCGACACCAACGGGACCGCGGACCTGGGTGGACAACCGTCGAGGAGTCCCTCAACATCGCGCCACTTTTGGCTCAAAAAGGGGTGGTGGTGCTGGATTGCCTAACTTTGTGGTTGTCGAATTTACTGGAAGCAAGCGTGCCGGATCTCGACCGCGAGTTTGGACGGCTCACTCGAAGTCTGGCAGATGCTCCTAACCCGATCATCGTGGTGACCAACGAGGTGGGTCTCGGGATCGTTCCGGAAAACGCGCTGGCCCGTCGATTTCGCGATGCCGCCGGCGAACTATCTCAAGAGGTCGCTCGAGTTGCCACCAGTGTGATCCTGATGTGTGCAGGCATGCCCTTGTCGCTGAAGTGACTAATCGCTCAACCGCAGCTTCGCACGAGCCGCCGCCAGCTGTTGGTAGACAGAATCCGCCTGGCGCGCAAGATCCGCAATTCCATCCTCCAAGGCACGACGATGCAGCTGTCGCGCTTGCTCCACCGCGGCGTCCATGCGCTGGATGACCGCGTTGAGGCCTCCCGGGATTTCGCTGCCACCATTTCCGGAAAAGGGTGCGCTCTCTCCATCGGTGACCGATTTCAACAGCTCGGTGACACGAAGGGCCTCATCGCCGAGAGCGGCGAGCCCTTTGGCCAGACTGGCGAATGTGGCCGTCCGTTTCTGCAGTTGCTCGGCGCAGGATTGAAGGAGCTCGGCAGCCTGCTGCTGCCGCTTTTGCGTGGCGGCGAAAGCGGCGGCCAGAGCCGGCAGCCGATCTGCGATGCGCTGGTGAGCCGCCATGGCCTCGTTCAGCGTCCGTGAGGCCCGAAGCAGGCTCTTTTCCGAGTTCAGCTCGATTTTGCTCAAGGCCGAAGTGAGCCCTTCGAACCGCTCGATTTCCGATTCCATGTCCGCCGCAGCGGCGCCCAGATTCGGCGGCGCCTGGGTACCCGCACCAAGATTCCGCTTTTCTTCTGCCATATTAGCTCCACGGCCCCCTTCTGCCCGCGTGCCACATTTGAAGGTGGTTGGCCAAAAGCCGGCTTGCACGCGGGTCCGAGCTGCGACTAGGCTTCGACAAGCTGTCGCCACCTTGGGCTTGTGCGGCTTCTTGGCCGAGTTTGGGGCAGCGCCGACCGATGCAAGAGCTCGACTTCTTCAAGCTGTCGCGGACCATCCAGGATCGGTTCGTCGACTCCTCCCGTGGGGTTGGCGCCCCGAGCTTCATTTTGGCCAAGCCTTTTGCCAACCGCGGGGCGTCCGCTTGGCTTTTCGGCTCAGTGGGCCTGGCGCTGGCCTGTCTGGGAATGGCGTTCATTGGCTTTGGGAGCCTCAAGAGCTCGATGGCCATCGCTCCGCCTGGGATGGGGGTGGCGTTCGCCGTGCTTTTGGGCGCCTCGGCGGTTTGCCTCGCGCGATCGGTGGCCCTGTCACGGGAGCCGGAGGTTCTGCCGTACACGGCGGCGACGTATCTTTTTCCGGTTGGAGTCGTCGACGCACGACAGCAAACGTTTCGCGTGTTCAAGGTAGATGAGCTCGAGAGTGCGGAAAGCGACGCCTCCGGAACCGGATTGACCGTAAAGTTTGCGGGAGGACAAGCTTTCAGCTTTCCCACCCAGTCGCGCGAGCAAGCCGAGCAGGCGAAGACCCTCGTCCTCGAGTCGCAGTCGCGCTTCAAGCAGGCGATGGAAGAGCTAAACCGTCGCGAGCTCGCGATGCTCGATCCGCTGACGGAGACCGGTTTTTCAGCGCCTTTCTCGCCACACGCTCCGTTGAGAGCGCCGGTGCAGCGCTGGCAGTGGCTGGGGTTGCCGCTGGCACTGTGTGCGGGACTGGCGCTCGGCTGGGGACTGTGGCTCGAGCGCAACGCCGTCAGCATGCGGCGGCTATATGTCGCGGCCAGGCGCCTCGATACCCCTGAAAGCTATCAACTCTATCTCAAGCGAGGCGGGGCGCGCAGCGAAGTTACGGAGATCCTCCTTCCAAGGGCCAACCTTGCGAAAGCCCAGAAGCGAGGCACTGTGGAGGCCATCCTCGAGTTCAAAGCTCGTTATGAACACGCCAAGATTAAGGTGGAGGTCGACGCGGCTTGGCGAACAGCGCTGCTTCGTGAGCTCGAAAACGCTAAAAAAGAAGGAACGCTGACAGCGCTTCGTGGCTTCGCGCAACGTTACCCTGAACATGAGCTGGTAGCAGTTGAGCTCAATGCCGCCATGGACGAGGTGTTTAATCAAGCGTTCGCGCGGTTTCAAAAAACCGTGCAGCAGGATAATCTGTTGGCATTTGTTAAGCGTCTACTGAATTTCGTGCGTCAACATGGGTCGAAAATCGTCGTGCGATTTAAACCCATGGTCCAGCAGTCACTCGAACGAGCGGACGCACAAGTCAAAGAAAGCAAATATTTCACCGGTCCCGAGTCGCTGCCTTCGCAGTATTTCGATGCTGCTCACGCTCGCGCGCTGCAAGAGAAAACTGCCCAGGCGCTTATCGCCCGCTGGCAGCAAGCCCTCACGGCGGACATTCTGGACTTCGAGCTGGGTCCGCCTGTTTCCAAAGGAGGAGACCCTTCGCCAACACTGCCTACCTTGCTCATTGAGCACAGCGCCGGCGCGGCGGGGGTGTATCTGAGCAAAAAGCCGCGCGGAGTCTTCGTTGGGTTGGGCTTGGTGTTTAACTCCAGCTTCGTCATTCCGGACGCAGGCAAGCCTCTGGAGTTTCGCTCGTCGTGGTGGCGAGTGCCCGACCTCAAGTTGATGCAAGGTGACGGTGCCTCGGTGCAGGACCTCTACACCCACATGGCCGAGGAAGGTTTCCAACGCTTTACCAGTGCTTATTTGGCGCACTATTTCCCGAAGTCGTAGCTGGGTTCTTGCGGCTGACCCCGGTTTATGCCCGGCGACACCGGAGGCATCAAAATACCGTATTTCGGAAAACCGGTGGAAACAAAATCTGAAGGAGCAAAATTGTATCTTGACGAATCGGAAATCCCATGCGAGGACGCGCTCCCATGCGAGGACGCGCTAAGATGAATCCCATGTCAAACGCAGTTCGAGATTGCGTCAGTCTTTTTCTCTCCGATCTCCAGCGTCTGATCGATGAAGCGATTAGAGAAGAGGTTGCCGAGGAGCTCGATCGCCTGAGCGCAGCGGCAGTCACTGCCGGCCAGGCGCGATCCGGAAGGTTCGAGGATGATGAGCGTCCTATTCCCGGACGGGGACGTAGGGGACGACGTGATGCCATCAGTAAAGCTACCGGTCGGTCGCGATCGACACGGCAAACAGACGAAGCCCAGGAAGAGGCAGCGTCAAAATCCCCGAGCGCACCGCCGCTCTTCGTTCATCGGAGAGCGCGCGACGGCAAGATTCACAATTTATCGCGCCCAGAGAGCGAAGGGGAATCTCCGGAACAGCCGGGTGCGGTACATTAGAAATTCGTGGTGAGGATTCGGTGAAATACCGGAAGCCCTCGAGCCACAGCCGCTTGCCTGGGAAGACGCATGTGGCAGCGCGTTGGGGGCGGCTTTCAGGGTGGGAGCATCGACAACCGACCTAGCCGCCACTAACTTGTTCCAAGATGCCTCACGCGGCCCGACCAAGACCTGACCCGGGCGGCGGCGCACCGCGAGTGCCCCCTACCGAACCTGCGCCCAGCTGGAGGGCCTGGGTCGTGCTAGGGGTCTTGCTATTGGCATTTTGGGGATGGCAGCGTTTCGCAGCCCAGGAAGAGGTCCATCCGAACATCGCGTACACCACCTTCTATCGCGCTGTCAAAGAGGAAAAAGTCGCGGAGATCACCATCAGGGGGCAGGCGGTCACCGGGCGGCTCAGGAGCGAAGTGGAGCTGGATGGCAGAAAGATGTCGAGCTTCCACACGATGTTGCCGCAGCAGAATGATGAGCGGCTCATGCCGTTGCTGTTCGACAAGCAAGTCCGAGTGCAGGTCCAGAGTGAAGAGCAGCCCATCGCGCTGCAGCTTTTGGTTTCGCTCTTGCCGTTTGCGTTGATCGTAGGAGTTTGGGTTTGGCTATCGCGCCGCGCGCAGCGCATGTTGTCGACCGGAGGCCCATTCGGCGGAGTGCTCAAGGGACGCACGCGACGATTCGAGAAAGAATCACAAGTGAACATCAAGTTCGACGATGTGGCCGGACTGAAGTCAGCCAAACAAGACTTGCACGAAATCGTGGAGTTTCTCCGGCAGCCGGAGCGCTTCCGGCGCTTGGGGGGCAAGGTGCCGCGCGGAGTTTTGTTGGTGGGGCCGCCGGGAACGGGCAAAACGCTGTTGGCGCGCGCGGTGGCCGGTGAGTCGGGTACCCCGTTCTTCTCCATCAACGGATCGGAGTTCATCGAGCTCTTCGTGGGTGTGGGAGCGTCGCGGGTGCGTGAGCTATTCGACGAAGCCAAGAAGGTGGCTCCGGCCATCATTTTCATCGACGAAATTGACGCGGTGGGAAGATCCCGGGGAGCGGGCTTGGGCGGAGGGCACGACGAGCGCGAACAAACCTTGAATCAGCTATTATCGGAGATGGACGGTTTTGCGCGCAACGACCTCACCGTGGTGTTGGCCGCCACCAACCGCCCCGATGTGCTGGATCCGGCGCTGCTTCGGCCCGGCCGCTTCGATCGTCGAGTCATTATCGACCGGCCGGAGCTCTCCGCGCGAATGGCCATCCTGGAGGTGCACACCAAGGACAAGCCGTTGGGGGACGACGTCGACCTGAAAAGCATCGCCGGCAATACTCCTGGCTTCTCCGGCGCGGATCTGGCCAACCTGGTCAACGAAGCGGCGTTGAATGCCACGCGGCGGGGGGCGGATGCCATCGAAGCGCAGGATTTCACCGAGGCGTACGACAAGATCGTGCTCGGAGATCCGCGTGAAACCAAGCTCGACCCGGAAGAAAAAAAGCGCGTGGCAA
>DASXTY010000205.1:0-7698 GCA_036505155.1 Polyangiaceae bacterium
GCGCTTTCCGAGACGGTTCGCGCGTCACTCGGCGCGCGCCTGGACGCGTATTCCACCTTCGGCACGTCGATAAACCCACGAGCCGCGCTCATCTGGCATCCCTATACGGACGGAAACAGCAAGGTTATCGCGGGCAAGGCCTTCCGCGCCCCCAGCATTTACGAGCTCTATTACAACGACGGCGGTACCACCCAAATTGCCAGCCCCGACCTACATCCGGAGTCCATCTATTCGCTCGAATTGGAGCATTCGCATCGGTTCTCGCGCACCGTGACCGGTGTTCTAGCCCTTTTTTCCAATTACGTGACCGACCTAGTCGAGCTTAGAGAAGCGCCGTCCGACCCGACACTGATCCAGTACCAAAATTCTCCAACCCCGCTGGTCACCACAGGCGCGGAGCTCGGCATCCGGCGCGATTGGCGACAGGGCTGGATGCTCGGAGCATCATACGGCTTCACGCACGCGCAGTTCCTCGCTTCTGGCGGCGCTTCCGATCTGTTTGTGCTGAAAAGCAATCCCGCCAAACGGCACGCCGCTAACGCGCCTCAACACTCCGCCAGCGTAAAGGGCGCCGTGCCCCTGCTTGCGCGCGCGCTCACCGCAGCCACGCGCTTGACTCTGGAGGACGTGCGATACGATCGCTTCGAGGACGAAGACCCAACCGCCGAGCCTCAGCGCCGCACTGACGCGGCCGTAGTCTGGGACATCGTCCTCTCCGGCGAAGAAAAGCGCTTCGGCTTGAGCTACGCGTTCGGCGTGTACAACGCCTTCGACTGGCGCTATTCGCTGCCGGTGAGCCCCGAGTTTCGCCAGCGCACCATCGAGCAAGACGGGCGCACTTTTTTGGCATCGTTGGGGCTGGCGCTGTAGAAAGCGCGGTTCTCTTCACGCGGTCAGGACAATTCTCAGCTCCTCCACGCGCATCCGCTCGAAGTCACCGCGGTTCTGAATGTCCAGAGAGACGGTTAATCCTTGGCCCGAGTACAACGGGCGGCTGCCGAGCTCGCCCGCGGGGATTGCGATTTCGCAGACGTAGTGCCAGCGATCGATGTGAGTGGCTACGGCCGCGCCGAGATGTCCCCGCTCGGGCGGTACAGCATACGTGACCGGGAAACCGGACCCCGTCGGGCGCACAGAACCACCATACGCCCTGCTCCTCGACCAGTCGGCTGCGCGATTCAGCCATGCAAGCTGCTCCTAATGTGGCACAAGCTTGGGGAAGTATTCCAGCCCGATGTCTGGGCAGAGCCTCAGTCGATTTATTTGCCTTCTCGCGAGCGCTTGCGGGCCGTGCCGCTTCGGTATTGGGCTGGGCTCACCCCCACCGCCTTCTTGAAGCGGACGCTGAAGTAGTAGGGAGCGCTGAAGCCAGAGGCTTCGGAGACTTCTTTCACCGTGCGCCCGGTGTGCACCAATAGCTGCTTGGCGAGCCCGATGCGTTGAGCTTCTCGAAATTGTTGCGGCGTCACTCCCAGCTGTTCGCGGAACAAATGGGAAAGGCGGGATACCGAAAGCGCGCAATGTTTTGCCAGGGCGGAGAGGGAAAGCGGCTCGCCGAGGTCGATGGAAAGGCGCTCCACCGCGCGGCGGATCCGGGAGTCGAGCGCTTGTTGTTTCGAGCTCGGGTTTGCGAGGTCGCACCAGAGCAACGCTTCCTCGAGCGCATTGCTCGAAAATGCCGAAGAGAGCCGGTAGGGCGCCAGGTAGTGGCGATGCATTTGGGTCAAACAGCGCTGGATGCGCTCGCGCAGCTCCGGATCCTGAACGTGGAGCAGGAGCAGGCCGGGAGCTCGCGAGGGTAGCTGTAAGAGCTCGTGCCACTCGGCGCGCGGATGGAAGTGCGCCCACAAGAGCTCCCATTCCGCCCCCAGAGTTCCATAGTCGTGAAACGTGCCCGGTTTCAACACGACCAAGTCTCCCGGCTCGGTCACCAGCCGTCCGCTCGAGTAGCCGAAATACCCCGCGCCGGCTGCCGTGTAGATGAGGAGCCAGTCGGGCGTGCCCCGCTCGCGACGGGTGCCGTAGCCGGATTTCTCCAAAAAATGACCGGCTTCGATGATAGCGGTGCTGGTGGGGGGCAGCTCTCCGCGCATGACGTTCTACCCGGTGAGAATTTCAGTTTGCTCTGTGGAGCTCCACCCGCACCGGCTCGGGGATGGCCTTGTGACGGCGCTCCGCTTCGAGCTCCAGGCTTTCGTGGATGCCCTGCTGGTGGAGCTCGGTTCGATAGTGAACCTTTTTGTCGAAGTCTTCCGGATTTTGGATATAGTTATCCGGCAGAGCCAGGGTGCGCCAATATTTGCGGTAGAGCTCCGCCTTTTTTTGAGTGAGCTTGCCGATGGCTTTTGCTTGCAAGAGGTGCGGCGCCTCCCACATGTCGGAAATCAACACTCCGCGCTCGAGCTCGGCGCGGCTGTGGCGTCGCCGCGCCATACCGATGACAAGGTCGTAAGCATTTGAGTTGAGGCCGCGATACGCAAGCCGGACCGCGTTGAACTCCTCTATGAAGGGGATGTATGGAAGCATCTTTCGAGCGGCCGAAGGGACGTAACAGGGCAGGGCTCGGAGTGTGATCTGGAAGCAGGGGCCGTGCTCGCCCTCCTGCTTGTGAACCGACCCACCGGCTGATGCGCGGGATTCGCGGCCCCGGGCGTCGAGCACCACCCGCTCCTGTCGCGGCGGCACGCCGAGTGCCTTCAGAAGCGCACAGGCCATGACGACACCGCCCGCCGGATCCGGGTGAATCCCGTCGGTGCCCATATCCACGTGGTCTTTTTTGCTGCGCTCGAGGGTGGCCTGCATCAAACTGTGGAGGTCGTAACAGGGCAAGCGCCGGGCGCGGGCGATGCGAAGCACCTCGCGAGCCAGAAGATGCAGCGCGCCGTTGTTGTAGTCCGTGATCTTTTTCAGCCATTGGAGTGCGGGCACCGTGTCGTCGACGACTCCGGGCGTGAGCAAGACCGGGCGCGCGCGCGCTTGGAGCAGCCGGTCGATGATGGCGGACATAGGCCCGGTGAAATTCGGCAGCCAGCTGGGATCAAAGTTTGAATAGTAGCCGTCATTCATGCCGTAGCAGATGGTGACAACATTGGGAGCGAGGGTGATGACGTCGCGCGTGAGGCGCGACGCGCCTCCCCAACGCCCGTCGGCGGCGTCGCCGGCGGTGTCGCCGGCCCAGCCGGCGTTGAAAAAGGTTTGGCTGTAACGCGGGTAGCGAGTGACCAGGTAGCTTTCGACCAGGCTCGTGTAGTTTCCGAGCTCCGTGATGGAATCTCCCAAAAATACGATGCGGTCTTCCGAGCGGAGATATCGCGGGGCGTCGGGTCCGCGTGGCGACCCGGCGGCTCTTTGCACGGGGGCGGGTGCTTTCAAGATGGGTACCAAAAGTGCCATGGCTCCGATTTCCAATAGCTGGCGGCGTGCTAACATAATATTCGGGTGGACGAAGCGCGTGAGAACGGCGATTCTACTATGCCTAATTCTATTTGCCGCATGCCAAAGGGAAGTGCGCTCGAATGACCCGCTCGCCAACGCTCCTTGGATTCGCCCACCTCCCAAGCCGGGGTCGAGCATCACGCACACCAAGATGTGCACCTGCCTCCAGTGCCCCGAGCGAAACTGCTGCAGCGGGGAGGCGGCGTCGGGTGGTGACGGAGCTGACGCCGGCGACGCCACATTGGGTCTGAGCGTGGCGAGCTGCACCGGGCGATGCACTCGCCACGTGTGGCGGGTCAAGCTCAAGGAATCGTGCGACGCGCACATGCCCGCCGAGTGCTGTCCGGAACAGTGAAGCTTGATCCTTCGGCCCTATTGGAGCATCCTCGTTTCAGGGAAACCGGAGGCAAAAATGAGATCACGGAAGCTCGGCGCGCTCGGTTTTTTGGTCGCGGCCCTCGGCGCCGTGGGCTGCGGCGATTCGGGCGGCAGCACGACGGGGTCGTCCGGCGGCGCGAGCGGTAACGGTGGCGCAACCGGTCTTCCTTTCGGCTCGCCGTGCTCGATGGATTCGCAATGCCTGAACGGCAAGTGCGCGAGCGGCTATTGCACCGTCTCCATCACGGCTAGCGGAGGCGCCCCCACCGGTAGCGGTGGGACGGGGACCGGCATCGGTGGATACGCAAGCGGCATCGGTGGATACGCAACTGGCCTCGGCGGATACGCAACCGGAGGCACACCAGGTGGAATGGGAGGCGCTGCCACGAGCAAGGGAGGGAGCACCTCCGGCGGTTTCGGAGGCTCGTCGAGCGGCGGCAGCACCGGTACCGGTGGCTCGAGCTTCACCACGTGCAACCTCAGCATGGCAACCAAACCCTGCACGGCCGGTGGCTCGTGCGACGCCACCGATTCGATGAATTGCAGGCACGTTCATTGCGACTGCATTTCCGGAACCTGGGCCTGCTCGAGCTACCAAATATCGTGCGGCACCTGCCCGAACCCGCTGGCGGATTGCGATTCGGCGTGCCCGACCAACGGAGTCATGTGCGTCTGCTACCAAAACGGACCAAACCTCCGCGATTGCACCTGCACCAGCGGCATGTGGAAGTGTCTCTAGAAACACTCCGGATTTAGCTTTCGTAGTCGAGGCGGCGCCTCACCCGTCTGAAGCAAAACGAATTCGCCTAGCCCACGTAGGTTTGCGGCTCGCAGCCCAACCGGATGTCAACGATGCCTGCGCCGAAGCGATTGCAGGTGCACGGACATACGATGATGTACGAGGGGGTCGTCGGATTATCGAAGTACCAGCCGCCGTTCGGAGCGGTAGCACAGGATCCAACTGAGTCGACGCGCGGCACTTCCTCGGCGCTGCCCGTCATGGGGGTGTAAATCACCTGCACCTTCGTGGGGTCGATGGCCATCATGGCGGGGGGCGGCGGAATCTGGAACTGGCACGCCAACGGGGTGGTCGTGATGTTGAGCAAGGCGGTGACCAATGGTCCGGCTACGTCGCCTTGATCGATGAGGAACGACGTCCGGGTGCCGCCCGCTTGAGCGACTTGGTTCAAGTTCTGTACCCCGCCGATGCCGACCACATAGGTGCGAATGCGAGGCGCGTTTTCCCACGCGTCTCTTGCAAGCCGGTCAATCGCGCCATAATCCAAGTTGCACTGTGTGGGGTAACCATCCGTCACGAACACCACCACCGTGGTGCGGGAGGGGTGTGCCGTGGCCCAGGCCTTGGCGTGTTGCAAGGCTCCGTCCAGTGCGGCGTAGGTGGGGGTGAATCCCGCGGGTTGCGTTGCCTGGATGGACTGAGTGAGCGCCATCGCGTTGCCCGGCAATAGACCGATCTCGACGGCAGGCGTCGCGTAATTGCTCGCGTTGCAATTGGTGACGGTGTCTTGGGGGTCCGTGCTGGCGGGGAAGTATTGAATCCCTGCTCCGATCCCGGTGGCGCGTGGGTCGTTGACGAATTGCTGGATCGCCGCCTTCACTCCGTCCCAGCGGGATAGGGTACCGCCGGGCGGAATGGTGGTCATGGACACCGAGCGGTCCATCATGATGTACATGTCCACGGGCAGCGCTTCGGCTTCCGAGGAAACCCCGGTGCACGATGTGCTGCCGCCCGAGCCGCTGCTTCCCGCGGTGCCCTGTGTGAAGGGCAAGCCGACGCACGCGCCAACACTGGAATAGCTGCCCCCCGTTCCGCTGGAATTACCGCCGACGCCGCTCCCATAGCCGCCGCTGCCGGTGGTAGCGGCGGCGCACGCTCCGCTAGAACAGTTGCCGCTCTGGCACTGTGTGGAGAAAGTGCAAAGGGCTCCCGTACCCAGACCGGTTGGGTATCCACCGATGCCGGTCCCGGTGGCGCCCGTACCGGTGACGCCGCCCTTGCCGCCGCCGGACACCCCTGCGCTACCACCTCCGGCGCCAGTCGTACCCGACCCTTTATCGTTCGAGCCGCCACACGCCGCAACCGCCACCAGCACAGCCAGTGCCCCCGCGGGCCAGTTTTTCAGCATGCGCTCATCCCTTTCCGTTTCGACGTACTGCAAGGCTCAAGGGCACGACCCGGTGGACGGCAGGCAATATTGACCTTCGCTCGATAGCGAGAGGCAGTAGCCAGTCGGGCAAGCCGCCATGTTCGGATAGTTTGCGTACGGAACCGGCACGCAGCTCTGGAGCCCTTCGGCGTTGATGTATTGCGTGTAGTTGGTCGGGCACCCGGTCGGGGATCCCGCGTCGGCCGCGGTGGGGGGAACATTGTAGCAGCCCAAGGCTTCCCCAGTGACGGACGCTGGACAATACGGGGTGGTCCACGTGTCCGGACACGGTCCTGGGGTTACGCTGAGGCTGATCAAGGTGCTCTTGTTCGGGGACGCGTGCACGTAGGTCATGTACGCCTGGCCGAAGCCCGCGGTCCCGAAGGCGGAGGCGTCGATCCAGGTTTCGTAGACCACGCGGTAGTCCCAGTTCGGTGTCAACGGGTTGGGTAGGGCATTGGGATCCAGCACCGTACCGTTGCACGTCTGCCCCGAGGCGCAGGTGAGCGCCGGTGAGTGGACCGTGCAGTCGCCGGTGCTTCCGCAGGCGGCGTTCATGCAGTAGCCACATCCGTTGAGGTTTCGGGTGATCGACGAGGTGGATGCCAGGATCTTGGTGGGGTCTCCCAAGGTCACCAGGCCGTCGCCGCCGGTGGCGCCGAGCGATCCATACATGCACGGTTGGGTCGAGTCGGGGGAGATGTAATCGAGATGGAAGTTTATCACTGTGGCCCCGGTGCCATCGGTGAGCAAGAGCTCGGTGTGATCGCTCTTCACCAGATCCGGATCGAAGGTGTGGCCGTAGATGTGGATGCCGCCCTTCAGTTTCCAGTCGGTGGCGCTGTTTTCACCATAGGTGTTGTCCACGAACGAAGGATCGAAGGTGACCCGAAGGTGCACGTACGACACGCCCCCAACGGTCTCGATAACCTGCTCGATGACCACCGCAGGATCCATGGGAGTCAGGTCATCGGGGCTGTAGAAGCACAAGGTAGCTGGGGCGCGGATCACTGTAGCCGTCGGGTCCCCACCCATCTGCTCACAAGTGCCGGTGCACTGTGTCGCGGTGCTGGGAGGGCATCCGGTGGTCAGCGGGCGCCAGCCGGTTCCGGTTCCGCCGAACTGAGGTCCGCCCGTGATCAGTGTGGCGCAGGAGCCGCTCACGCATTTGCCGAGCGGGCAGTCCGTGTCCACCTGACAAGGCTGGTACAGGCTCCCGCCGCCGCCAGTGCCGGTGGTCGCGCCGGTGCCGGTAGTCGCGCCGGTGCCGGTGGTCGCGCCGGTGCCGGTGGCGCCCGTGCCCGAGCTGGCGTCATTTCCGTTGCCGCCAGTCCCGCCGCCTCCTGCGGTGCAGACGAGGTTCACGCAGCTACCGCTCGCGCACTGCGCGGAGCTGGTGCAGCTCGAGCCGTTCGGCAGACCTGTTCCGCCGCCGCAAATGCCGCCAGCGCAAACACCGCTGGTGCATTCCGAGTCGCTCGTGCAGGCAGAGCCGTTCGGCAGGTTGGTTCCGCCGCCGCACACGCCACCCACGCAGCTGCCGCTGGCACACTGTCCATTGCTGCTGCACGCGGAGCCCGCCGGCAGAGTTCCACCGGTGCACACGCTGCCCACACAGCTGCCGCTCGCGCATTGACTGCTCCCGGTGCAGGAGGCTCCGAGCGGCCGATTGTTAGCGCCGGAGCTCCCCGAAGAACCGCACGAGTAGAGGGCAGCC
>DASXTY010000206.1:0-4412 GCA_036505155.1 Polyangiaceae bacterium
TCCGATCGCGATTCTTTTGGTTCCCGTTAATGGCCATGACCATGGCGGTGACTCCGGCGTTCGCAGCGGGTGTGACCATGGACGCAGACCCGCTCGAGGGGAGCTCGCTCCGTATCGACGGAGTTCCCGGCGAATGGCCCGGCAGGTTCACCGACTTGCGCGAGTCCGTGCAGGGCAACGCCCGCTCCGGCGATCCGGGGGTGGAAGGAAAGATCGGCTACGACGAGAAGAACCTCTATGTCGCGTTGCACGCCGTCGACGACCAGCTGGTTCGCACCAAAGCCGCTGGTCCGGATGAGGACCACGCCACGCTGCTCCTGGCATTTCCGCGCGGCGGCGGCTTCGTCACGCACGCGCTGGATCTATACCCGGGGCAAGCGGGTAAAACCGCCGGCGTGGTCAAGTCAAAAGCCGGTGCCGTTCCCGGATCGAAGTTGGTGGAAGCGCCCACCAAAGGCGGATTCACGTTCGAAGCGCAGATCCCCTGGTCGACATTTCCCGAGAGCGCACGGGTACGCGTGGGGCTCCGGGCAGCCCTCCGCTACACCGACGTGGACACGCCGGGCAGAGTGCACGCGGTCGTGGCAACCTCCACCGCAACCGAGGGCAGCGCGCTTCCGCCGCTCCCGCTCGAATCCGAGCAGGGGCTCGACGAATCGCTGATCCGCGCCAAGAGCTTGAGTCGAAAAGCGGTAAAACTCGCTTACGGCAACGTCTCGGGCGACGACTTCATCGAACGGGTTGCCATTTATGGCACCAACCTCACCATCGTCGGTCCGCACTACCGCGGGGGGAAGCAGTTTTACTTCGGCGATCTCGGCATCGCCGACCCCGCCCTGGTGACTCGCCTCGAGCTACGGGACGCCGATGGCGACGGCCACGAGGACATCATCATTCAAAAGCGGATCGGCGCTCAGGACGCCTACCGCGAAATCCTGCAAGTGCTCCGAGTCCCCGCCGACGAAGCGCCGGTCGCCGCGTTTTCCCATGAGGTCGCCATCAAAACCAAAGATGGGCTCATCGCCAATCAGGTGAAGATTGCGAGCGCCGGTAGAGGCATCAAGATCACCATCTCGCAAGGCGATTCGGAAGGGTTCGACCCGGACAGTTACGCGGAACTGAAACAAGCGGACATGCCCTCCGCCCTGCTCCCGTGGCAGACCATCAAGAGCCGGACTTTTCAATGGAAAGCTACTGGCTTTGAGAAGGTAGACGAGGAAACCTGGTCGCCGAAAAAGGCGGTCACCACTTCGAAGTCCGGTTCCGTAGCAGGTTCGGGCGGTGCTCGGGCCGCCGCGTCCGGTCCACCGGCGCCTCCTCCGCCGCGGCCCCCCACCGCCGATGAGCTCCTCGATCGCGTCTACGCTTTGTATCGAAAAGACCGCGGTGTCGGCCAGCGATCGCCGCGGTTCGACTTCGTCACCGACGTGGCCGGAGATCGCACGCCGGAGCGCGTAGTGGTCCACGATCGCGATCTGGTGATTTTCGGAAAAGGCTTTCGCGGTGGAACCAGCTACGCGTTCATCACCATCGGAGTGGCGGACGCCAAGGACATTCTCGACGTGACCTCGCATGATCTCACCGGAGACGGTAGGGCCGAGATCATCGTGCGCGCCTTGCTGCACGCCACACCCAGCGAAGAGGTCGGCGGTGAGTCAGTGGACCGGTACGCACTCTTCGTCTACAGCGTTAACGGCGAGCAACTGACCCGCATCTTCGCCGCGGAAACCGGGCGCGCTCAGGGACAGAACCGCGTGTTGGGCGCCGTCGCTTTTGTGCCGGGTGCGCGCGGACTCGATATCCAGCTCAGAGCCGCCCGCGGCGTTGGATGGAATCGAAAAACTTACCCGTTTCCGCAGGACAACGGCTCAGCCGGAGGCCTCGAACCGTTGCGTTTACCTTGGGCAAGCGGCGGCGCGCAAAAGTACGAATTCAACGGAACGGCGTATCAGTCTCGCTGAAGGTTGGCTGGCCGAATCCTCGCGTTGAGGGAGGTCAGGTCGATGCGGGCGGCTCCCCCGAAAACGCGGGTGATGCAAGAGCCAGCGAGACCTGCTAATGTCCCGATTTCTTATGGTCGCACGCTTTCTTATGCCGCCTAGCGTCCTGCTTGCGCTGGTAGTGACGATCGCGTGCTCTTCGACCGTCCGAAGCCAAGGGTACATCAAGCCGGACGCCAACGCTGAAGGAGGCGGCGCGGGTGGAACCGGAAATGCCGGAGGTACCGGCGGCACTGCCGGAGGTACTGGCGGCAGTGCTGGCAGCGTTCCGAACTGTAGCGACGGAATCAAAAACGGTGTCGAGGTAGGCGTTGACTGCGGGGGAACTTGCCCGGGTTGCCCGCCCGGCACAGCGTGTGGAGCGGGCAGTGACTGCGCGGCGGGATACTGTATGGATAGCGTGTGCTGTAATGCCAGCTGTGACGGGACGTGCGAGGAGTGCTCCAGCGCCGGTGGCAGCTGTCAGCCGATTCCAGCGGGTCAGGACCCGAAAAACGAGTGCGCGGGAGCGGACGCTTGTAACGGGCAAAGAAAGTGCTTCTGTTCCGACGGCTCACAGAACAACGGTGAGACCAGTGTCGATTGCGGCGGGTCGTGCGCGCCGTGCGGTGGCAACTGCAGCGACGGGATCAAGAACAATGGTGAGGCCGACGTCGACTGCGGCGGGCCCTGCGCCACCAAGTGCGCGGCCAGCAAAGCCTGTGGTCAGCCAAGCGACTGCGCGTCCGGCGTTTGTTACGGCGGCACATGCTGTCAGCCCGACGATGTGGCGGCTTGCTCTGGAAAGGTATGCGGGACCGCGACCAACAACTGCGGGGCCACCGTCACGTGCGGACCCAACTCGCAACCTTGCGGCAAATGCGGCACTCAGCCATGCTCTGCCGGCGCCTGGGGGCTATGCACCGGAGAAGGAGTGTGCAGCCCGGGCGCAAGCAAGGGTTGCGATTGCACTGGCAGCCAAGCTTGCGACAACACCTGCCAGTGGGGGGCCTGCAACGGCGGTTGCGGTGCAACCTGCTGTGGGGGCAATTGTTGCACCAGTGGGTGCAATGGCAGTGGAAACGGCTGCTGCACGGGCAGCGGCGCGCTCAGCGGCTGCTCGGATGGTGCCTGTGCCGATTGCTGCACCAATTGCAGTTGCCAGGGCTATTGCCGATTCCGGACTCACGCGACATGCGCGGCCGTCGGGTATCCGTGCCCGTGATCGTGACTAAGATAGGTGCGAGGGCCGCTTCAATCCCATGATCGTCATTCCGAGCGCGCCAGCTCCCGGGCGCATTGCTCGAAGAACGCTATCAGCTCATCGAGGACTCAAAGTGCCCCACCCAAGTATCCCTCGGGCGCAAGTGATGTCGCGAGCATCACCTGATTGATGTCGAGATGCTCCATGAAAGAAGCGCTCTTTTGATGCGACGGGTCGAGCCAAAAGCTGATGATCTGAGCCTCGAGCGGCGCGTAGCGGTCGAATTGACGCAATAGCGAGCGCGGCTCTCCGCGCAGGGAGAGAACCGCGTGAAGGCCGATGGCGAGCCCCAATTCTCGAAAAGCGAGCCGCGTTTCCGCTGGTTCGCGCAACGCGCCCTCCTGCGCATAAGTATCGAGCCCGCTGAGCGCGCCTGTGAGGACCTTTTCGAGTAAGCCCTTTTGGGCGGATGCCCCCGCTGAGAGCAGCCGCTGCACGCGGTATGCTGCCAGCAGCAGCCCGCCGATACCCAACGGGTCGTCCGTCGCGAGCTGCCGGTCTTCGATCATCGATGCAAAATCGGACGCGGCGCCGTCGAGCTTCGGCCCGGAGCGCTCCGGCGAAGGGGATGCCGTTAGCTCGAGCTCGAGGCACGTCACGTATCCGTCCAGCGCATCGTGCTGGCCCATCGACGCTACCAGCGGGCGCGTGAGGTCGATGCTCATCTTCCAGAACATGCGCCGGCGTGCAGGCGCTCCCTGCACGAACGCCCGGTGCGCGGTGTCGGCGAGCTCCCGCGACCACAGGTTGAAAACTGGCCGTCTGGTCCAGAGTGCCACCTGGTTTAAGGCGTGCATCCACTGAGTGAGATAGTGAAAATATTGACCATCCCGGTCCCACTCGAGCTCCTGGTCCGGAGGTTGGTCGGGCCTTCGCTCGGGTAACTGCTTGCCAATGCGCAGTCCGCCTCGGGTCGGGTGCCCTTCGCCCTGTTCGGGGTCAAGGCCGCTGAGCCAGCCCTTGCGTGCGTCGTCGGGCCGATGTTTGCCCAGCGCGTGGTGCACTCGATCGACGAGCAGCAGCGCCAAATCCGAATAGTGCCTTTCCCCCGTTGCGCGTGACAGACCGAGAAAGTTCGTCACGGCAAACGCGTCCGTCCAAAGATAACGGCGCTCTGGTTGCTTGGGTTGGGACGAAGTAAGCCCGGTTCGTTCCGCAAAGCTCATCAT
>DASXTY010000207.1:0-10714 GCA_036505155.1 Polyangiaceae bacterium
GGTACCCGAGGTCGCCGGTGCGCGCCAGTGTGTCGGGGTCTATTTCCCGCATGTAACCGATGAAATGAGCGCCGAGCTCTCCGTAGGGAAAATACCGGACCGGTGAGGGGGCTACTTCCACCCCCGGTAGCTCTGCTGCCAGAGTCTCGAGCTTCGCCACCACGTCCCGCTCGACGTCGACTTTCAGCAACGTCTGTTGTCGGGCTCGGCTCTCCGATCGAGCTCGCGCATCCAATATGGTTTGTCGCAGCTGTGCTGCTTCAGCGGCGCCAATGCCCATGAGCCGGACCACCCGCGGCCAGGTCTTTTCCATGTCGATGAAGGCAGGAACCACCTGCACGTCGTAGGAGGGCCGGTTCGCCGCAAGGACCCTGCCGAAGGCGTCGCGGATAACCCCGCGAGTAGTGGCAAGTCCCCGCTCACCGATGATGTTGCGCCGCGCCGCGGCTCGATGACGATCGCCCTCCACCAGTTGCAGCTGCACCAGCCTGCCGATCAAGGCAAGAAAAGTGACGATCACCAGCAGCACCATCCAGCGATAGCGCCTGCGAAACTCGCCGACTTCCGATCGCTGCACGATGGAGGTCATGTCCGTCTCCCAGGGCTCGATTTCATGCGGTACCCGCGGTATCGGGCCGCGCCCAAGCCGCACCGTGATACAATCGCTGAGCAATCTTGAACACGACTGGCGAGCACAATGCGGTCAGCAGGGCTCGCGGCAGCACCAGTTGTAAGATTTCCAAGGGCCGTCGCGTATCGCTCCCGAAGATGGCGAGCAGGGTCAGAATGATTCCACTTTGCACCATAGAAAATACGAAAACCAGCGGGATTCTGGTGAGCGCCGTTTGCGCGGTCAAACGCACGCCCGCCACGCGCGCCAAACAAAACAGTGCCACCGAAACGAACGTGAGCAACCCGATGGGCGCCGAGGCGAATAGGTCCAGCGCATGTCCCAGCAGAAACGACATAAAGGCGCCCCGCACGATGGACTGCTCCTGAACCCCCAAAAAGACGATGAGCGGAAGCACCAGGTCGGGCGTCGCGCTGAGTACACTCAGGACCAATCGTGAGATTCCCTGCGCGCCAGGATTCGGCGCGGCCAGGCCGAGCGCCCGATACAGATTTGCCTCCAGCAAGATGAGCAGGATTCCTGTGCACAGAAAGGCGATGCTTCGCATACGCTCTCACCGTTTTGGCCGTCGCGTGCGACTCAGATCCGGCTGCTCGCATTCGTTCGAGTCCGAGAGCACAATCAGAACTTCTTCGAGGCGCGAGAAGTCCACGGTAGGTCCCGCCTCCACCGCCTGGTAGATTCCGAAATCCCGTCTCGATACCTTCGATACGCGCGCAACCGGGATGCCCTTGGGGAAACGGCAGCCGAAGCCGCTGGTCAGCAGCAAGTCGCCGACGTCGACCTCATCGGTGCGCTGAACGTATTCCACGCGAACCGAATAGCGCGCTCTGTCTCCGGTTCCCCGAACGAAGCCCCGCGCTCCGGTGCGCTCGACCATGACGTCCACTCCAAAACCGCTGTCGATGGTGAGCTGGACATCCACCTTATCGCCAGCGACCCTTTGAACGGTTCCCACCGCGCCGTCCAGTCCAACCACCGGCATGCCCGAGCGGATCGCGGCTCCAGGGTTATCCAAGGCGACATGAACTACCCGAAAATAATCGGCGGTGTCCTTGGCGATAACGACCGCGCTCACGGTTTCGCCGGGAATGGTATTCCTCAGAGCGAGCAGCCGCCTGAGCCGTTTGTTTTCGGCATCAGAGCGATTAAGCTCCCGCAGCTGGTTTTTCAAGCGCGCGTTTTCGTAAACCAACTGGTTGTTGTCGGACTTTACATCGACCAGATATGCGTAGTCGGCAATGATACCGGAAAGCCCGCGGGCCAGGGCTGCCGCGGCATACTCCACGGGCGCCGCCAAACGCATGATGGTTCGATCGACGGGGTTCAGCTCCTCGGGCTTGGAAATGCTAGTGCGCAAAAAGAAGAACGGGACTGCCAGCAGCAGCA
Source organism: Polyangiaceae bacterium (assembly GCA_036505155.1). Taxonomy (GTDB): domain Bacteria; phylum Myxococcota_A; class Polyangia; order Polyangiales; family Polyangiaceae; genus DASXTY01. The sequence continues at coordinate 2,021 of DASXTY010000207.1, forward strand.
CCACGAGAACGATATCCCGGTAGCGTCGGAACGACCCCAAAATTCAAAACGCTGCGTCGGCCAATTAGCCGATCGCAACTTCCTTGAGCAGCTCGATATGATCCAATGTTTTGCCGCTCCCGAGTACTACTGCGCTGATCGGGTCGTCACAGACCATGACCGGCAGTCCCGTCTCTTCTCTGAGCAGCACGTCGATGTTCTTGAGCAGCGCGCCGCCCCCGGTTAATACCACGCCTTTGTCCACGATATCCGCCGCCAGCTCCGGCGGGGTGCGCTCCAGGGCCAGCAACACCGCTTCAACTATGGCATTGATCGGCTCCGACAGCGCCTCCCGTATTTCGTCGGAGTTGACCACCACGGTTTTGGGAATTCCCGCGACCATGTCGCGTCCTTTCACTTCCATGGTGGCCTGCTGGTCCAAAGGGTAAGCGTTACCAATGCCGATCTTTATGCGCTCTGCAGTCTGTTCCCCAATGGCAAGGTTATACTTGCGCTTCATATAAGCAACGATGGCTTCATCCATCTTGTCACCGCCGACGCGCACACTCTGCGAGTATACAATCCCGGCGAGCGAGATCACCGCCACCTCGGTCGTGCCCCCTCCGATATCGACCACCATGTTGCCGCTGGGCTCGGTGATGGGCAATCCCGCGCCAATCGCAGCCGCCATCGGTTCTTCGATGAGATACACTTCGCGCGCGCCGGCGCTTTCCGCGCTTTCCTTGACCGCTCGCTTTTCCACCTCCGTGATCCCGAATGGAACACAGATGATGATGCGCGGTTTTACCAGGGTGCGCCGATTGTGCGCTCGCGAAATGAAGTAGCGCAGCATGGCCTCCGTGATCTCGAAGTCCGCAATCACTCCGTCACGAAGTGGGCGCACCGCGTGGATATTGGCAGGCGTTCGCCCGAGCATCTCCTTGGCTTCCCGCCCCACCGCCCACACTCGAGTATCACCGCGCGGATCCCGGTGCACCGCCACCACCGACGGCTCGCAACTCACGATACCTCGTCCCTTGACGTAAATGAGCGTGGTGGCCGTTCCGAGGTCGACAGCGAGGTCGTTCGAGAACAGGCCGTATAACCAGTCGAAGATCATAGAATGTCCGGGTCGCCACGCCGCAGGCGACAGCCCCCGGGGTGGGCCTGCGCGGTCCCGCGCTAGGCGGGCTGAGGGCCGACCTTCCTAACACACCCCAGGCTGGGAGCGCAATCCAGCCCGCCGTCTCAGGTCACTCCTCTTCCCAGTCGTCCTTATCCCACTCGTCGTCCCATTTTTTGCCGCTACGGCCTCGTTTCGGGGCCGTTTCTGCGGTTCGCTCCCCTCGTTTCTTCTTCTTGTGCTTGGCGTCGATCCCAGGGCGAGCCCGCCTACCCTCCACCGGCCTTGCGGACTCCACGAATTCCGGCGGGCCGCTTACTGGAAATTCCGGAGGAGGACTCCCGTCGGCGGGTCCGTTGCGACGCCGGGGAGCGCGCTCAGCGGAACGCGGTTCGGACTGAGCACCGCGGGGGTGGGCCATCTTCACCAGCAGCCGCCGCCCCCGAACTTCGACATTACGGAGGCTGACGATGGCGCTGTTGGAAGCTTCTGCACTGGCCATGGTGACGAAACCGAATCCGCGCATCCGCCCGTCAGGGCCCACCGGTAAGTGAATGCGCACCACCGGGCCAACGCCATTGTCGGCGAAAACTTGGTCCAGCTCTTGCTGAGTCACATCGTACGGCAAATTGCCGACGTACACAGTTCGATCCTCGCCGGACCCAGCCGAGTGGTCTGTCCTGGCTTCGCCGCGCCTCGGTGCGTCCGATGAAAATGGCCGCACCGAAATGGAACGGCCAGAATGCACGGAGCCGTCCAGAGATTGGCGAGCCTGCGTCGCTTCTTCGACCGAAGCGAGAGTCACGAAGCCAAACCCCCGCCGGCGTCCGGTAGTGCGATCCCTGGGCAGGCTCACACTTTGCACCGTCGCCCCGACCGCTTCGAACAGCTGACGCAAGACCTCCTCGGTTATTGATTCAGGCAGACCCGCAACAAAGAGCTTGCGTGCGTCCTCAGGTGCCATCTCTGTTCTCTCGCATTTCGATGAGGCCGGCCTGGGCCACGCCCGCTTCAAGACTGCATTCCACGATACCGGTCGTCGTTTCGCGGTTCAAGTGACCCCACGGGTTTGGGCTTCTACCATTGGCGCTAGGCGCGGACGGGCGCGTGTTGGTGGGTGGCTGGCCTGTTCCCGCTTTCGTTGCCCCTTGCCCCTTGCCCCTCGCCCCTTCCTCCGGGCAGGCTGACCTGGTGAAAGTTCGGGTCCTGGTAAACCCGGCGGCGGGGAGCGGAGCAGCCGTCGCCAAGCTTACGGGCATCGAAACGGCGCTCAAAAGGCATCGGCTGGATTATGACGTGGTCCGGACCCAAGGCCCAGGCGACGCACCGCGTCTAGTTCGCGAAGCGGACGAGGACGGGGTGGACTGCATCGCGGTGGTCGGCGGGGACGGTACCCTGAACGAAGTCGTGCAGGCCTACATCGATGACAAGGGGCAAGCCCAGCGCGGACCGGACCTCGCGCTCATCCCAGCCGGTACCGGTGGAGACTTTCGACGTTGCTTTGGCCTGGGCGACAGCGCGGACGCGGCAATAAGCCGACTGGCGGAGTCGGCCGCACAAAAAGTGGACCTTGGCGTAGTGCGGTTGACCTCCAAAACCGGTGAATCTAAGCTCTGCGCCTTCATCAACGTAACCAGCTTCGGCATCGGGGGACTGACGGACCGGATCGTCAATTCTGGGCCCAAATGGATGGGAGGTCGGGCCGCGTTTTTTCTGGGAACGCTCCGCGCAATGGCAACCTATAAAAATGCTCCGGTTGCGGTGCGCGTGGACGGCGCACTCGCATACGAAGGCCTGGTGCTAAACGTTGCGATCGCCAACGGGCGATACTTCGGCGGCGGAATGTTCATCGCGCCAAATGCAGAGCTCTCGGACGGCCTTTTGGATCTGGTTGTACTCGGCGACCTCACCGTGGCTCAGAGCTTGCGGCTTGCCCCCAAGTTGTACCGGGGACTTCACCTGAATGAGCCGGGCGTGCGCCACACGCGCGGAGCGGTGGTGGAAGCCGAGCCGCTGCGCCCCACGGAAGATGTGCTCATCGATATGGACGGTGAGACCCCTGGTCGCTTGCCCCTGCGCGCAGAGCTCCATCGGGACGCGCTGCGCTTTCGCGCCTGAGCTTTCCTTACCCCTCTATGACCTGCAGGCGCGCTCTACTTCGTCGACCCGTTTGGGGATGGCGTCGCTCAAAACTTCCGAGCCTCCGGGAACCACCAACACGTCATCTTCGATGCGAACCCCGATACCTCGATATTCGGTCGGGACCTGATCCGCGCTTTGGGAAATATACACACCGGGCTCCACCGTTATCACCATCCCGGTCTCCAGGGGGCGGGGTTTGCCCAGTTGGAAATAGCTCCCCGCATCGTGTACGTCCATTCCTAGGTAATGGCTGGTGCGGTGCATGAAGTAGGGCTTATACCGCTTTTCGTCCATGATTTTTTGGGGCTCGCCATCCAATAAGCCCAGCCGCCTTAGCCCGTCGCAGACCACGCCGAGTGCCGCGTTGTGAATTTCTTCCAGGGTTGCTCCAGGGCGAACCTTCTCGATTGCAGCTAGTTGCGCGTCCAGAACGACTTCGTAGATGGCGCGCTGGCAGGGGCTGAACTCGCCGCTAGCGGGGAAGGTGCGCGTCACGTCCGAGGCGTAATAAGCGTATTCGCAACCGGCGTCGATCAGGAGCAGGTCGCCGGGATTCACCCGCCGATCCCGGGCCCGATAGTGCAAGATGGTCGCGTTGGGGCCGGAGCCGACGATGGGAGGATACGCCGGTCGTTCAGCGCCGTGCTTGCGGAAGATAGAAGAAATCAAGGCCTCGATCTCGTATTCGTATTGCCCCGGCTCCGCCTGCGCCATCGCAGCCAAGTGCGCTTCTTTGGTGATGTCGAGCGCACGTCGCATCAAGCTCAGTTCTTCCGGCTCCTTGAGTAAGCGCATCTCGTGGAGCAAGGTTTCTGGTTCGACAATTTCGGTCGGCCAGTACTTTCCGTGTTTTGCCATCGCCCGCACTCGGTCGATGGCTCTGAGCACTCGATCGTCAAAGGAGCGATCTCTGCCCAGCCGATAGAAGAGCCGCGCGCTGTCCTGGAGCAACTCGGGCAGCTTTTGGTCGAGCTCGGCGATGTCGAATGCCGCGCTTGCGCCGAACTGGCTGACCGCGCCCTCCACGCCGGCGCGGGGTCCGTCCCAGGTCTCCCGCTTTGGATCGCGCGGTCGCACGAAAAGCACGAATGGACTTTCGCTCTTCGGGACCAGCACCAGAACGCTCTCCGGTTCGTCAAAACCGGAAAGGTAATGAAAGTCCGAATCTTGCCGGTATTCATGCTCCACGTCCGCATTTCGGAACGACCGCGGGGCGGCAGGCAGCAGCAAAACTCCGGAGCCGATCGATTCCAGCAATCGCGCTCTTCGCCGGGCGCAGGTGGCGTCCATGCACCGAGTCTGTCCGGCTTCGCGCCCGCCGTCGAGTCTCCGATTTGACTCGTCCGATTGCCCACGCTACGAAAAGGGCGTGAACGAGCCGCGCAGCCCCACCGCTGAACGCGAGGAGCGCGAACGCGAGCATGGCCGGCTGGAGCGGGCGTTGCCGGAGCTCATTCGCCGACTGGTGGAAGTCGGCTACGAGAAGCTCACCGAAGGACCGGAAAACGTGCGGCACTTCGTGAGCGAGCTGAAGCTTCCAAAAGAGGTCCTGGGAGCGCTGGTTGCCCAGGTGGAGGAAACCAAAAACGGTTTATATCGCGCGGTCGCCCGAGAAGTTCGAGACTTTCTAGAGCGCTCGAATTTTTCCGACGAGCTGGTCAGAGCCCTGGGCAAGATGTCGCTCGAGATCAAAACGGATATCCGCTTCGTTCCAAAACGTGAGAGCCCACCCGAGTCGCGCAGATCGGGCGATCGCAGCGACCTCCAGCAGTCCGAAGAGGAGCTCAACAAGGCGTCCGCCGGTCCTCCGGCTGAAAAGGAAGCATCGCAATGAAGCCACTTTCCGCTGGGAGCGAGGTCGACGCCTGGTGTACGCGGTGCCGGCTGGACCTGGGTCATCGCATCGTGGCCATGGTCGGCGGCAAGCCCAAGGTCGTCATCTGTCAAACCTGCGGCTCGCGCCACAACTATCGAAGCCCGCGCGCCACGGGGGGAAACAACGAGCCGGTCCGTCGCGAACCCGCTTCACCCAAGCGCAGCTCGCCCCGATCGCGCGCCGAACAGGAACGGCTGGTGCAATGGGAAACACGGGTAGGCGGGCAAGTAACCCAGGCTTTCGCTCGCTACTCGATGGATCGGCGCTTTCGACTGGGGGAGCTGATCGTCCATCGCAAGTTCGGGGAAGGCTACGTGGATCGGGTGCTCGAGGACGGAAAGATCAGCGTCATGTTTCGCGATGGTTCGCGGACGCTCGCGCATGCACACGGCTAATCGTCTCGCCGAATTCAGTTTTCTTCTGGCTTTGATATTCACGCGCCCGGCGCGCGGCGACATCGCCTTGGTGCCTTCGGACCAGGGCTACTTCGGCGCTTGGTTGCTCGCAGGACCGCTGCGTGGCGCCGTCGCGCAAGCCACCGATATTGATGCCGCTCTACCGGCGCTGAACGCACCTCTCTCCCACGCTCCCTGGGTTCGCTTTCGTCTGTTGGCGAGCAAGGCCGCCGTGGATTTGGTCACGCAGCTCCCGGTAACGCCGCAAGACGGAGCGTACGCGCTGGCCGCTGGTTGGATATCGCTAGCCCAAGACCTCGACGGCTGGCTCTTGGTGTCCGCCGATGGAGGAGTGGCCGTCAGCGTGGATGGGACGACTCGCTTCAAGCGGGACGTCGCGCGCATCCGCGGACGGTCTTGGGATGCGATCCCGCTCCGGCTCGACAAAGGTAGACACAAGCTGGTCTTGTGGCTGCATCAGTACGGCAAACACTGGGCCTTCGAGGCGCGGGTTCTGGAGTGTGCCACACTCTTGCCACCGCGCGACATGCGGTGGGTTTTACCGGAAGCCGGGCCCCAAGAAGGGGAAGCGCTCGCCGCGTCCATGTTATCGCTGGAAGTAGACTCGGGCCTCGACGCACGCGCCTACTATCCGCACCTGGAGCTCGCTTACGCCCGCGGCGTCCCGGAGTCCGCGCCTTTGGAGGTCGTGACCACGGGACGACTGAATGGCCGCGTCACCTTCGAAACCCGCTTGGGACGTATGGTGGTCGGGGCTCGCGGCGTTGAGCCGCTCGAGGCGGTATTGCCGCCGGTGCAAGCCACAATATTGGATGAGGGAGCTCGACGGTTTGAGCTCGGCGTGACCATCGGCACCATGAACCGTTCCGCCACGCTCCACCTCAGCCGGCGCGACATTGCATTGGCCGGTCGAAGTGAAGCTTGGCTGGAGCGTTTGCGCGCCAAACGCGTGCCGGATGGCTGGGATGCGGAAACTCTCGCGACAACGCTGGAGGCTCGGCTGGAGAAGATTCGCAAAGCAGCTCTTATGGAGCAGCCGTGGGAGCTATCACAAGATGAAACTCGACTGGAGGAGCTGCTCAAGCTGCTCGACGCGGGGCGCGATCCCGCGCGAGAGCCAGGCATTTTGGACCTCTACCGGGCTTCGACTCTGGACGGGAGTCCACAACCGATTTCGGTGCACGTGCCCACGGGTTACCGCGCCGGGGCGGATCGGCGTTATCCGCTGGTAGTGCTACTCCACGGCTACAACGGGACTCCCAGGAGCGTGCTGACCGCTTTTCTCGGAAGCGCTGGGTCGTCACCGAGCGCCGGAGTCGACGGTTTCGTGGTGGCGCCGTTTGCCCATGGCAACACATTTTACCGAGGGCCTGGTGAGCAGTCGGTTCTGGATACGCTCGACTGGGTTTTGCGCACTTATCCCATCGACAGCGAGCGCGTCTCCATCAGCGGTGTGTCGATGGGGGGAACCGGAGCCGCGCGCATCGGACTGATGTACGCGGACCGGTTCGCAGCAGCCGCACCGCTCTGCGGATACCACAGTTATTTCCTAGGCCGCGACCTCAAGGGCCTCGAGCTACGGCCGTGGGAGCAGGCCCTGGCACACCACTGGTCGAGCGCCAGCTGGGCGGAGCGCGGCCGCAATTTGCCACTTTACGTGGCTCAGGGGACCAAGGACTTCCCGCTCGAAAATTCGCGAGTTCTGGTGCGCCGTTATCAAGACCTCGGTTATGCGGTCGAACAAGAATGGCCCGACATTGGCCACAACGTCTGGGAGGTGGCTTACGCAGGCGGTCGAATGTGGCCCTGGCTCACCCGACACCACCACCAAACCAATCCGAAACACGTCAGCGTGAAAACCGACAGCCTGCGCTACGGCTCATTGAGCTGGGTGCACATCACCGGGCTCGAGCATCCGGGATCCATGTCGGAGCTAGACGCCATGGTAACGGATCCGTCGACCGTGGTGCTCCGCGCAAGCGGAGTCGAGGCGCTTTCGCTGGACCGACCCGCTGCCCTTTCCGGACGGGAGCTCCAGATAGAGGCCAACGGCGAACGGCTAACCTTCGAAGCCATGGAAGCGGTGAAGCTCTACCGGGAAAGCGGGCGCTGGCACAAAGGGGAGCGGCAGAGTAACCCGCAGCGCAAGCGACCGGGCCTCGAAGGGCCCATTTTCGACGTGTTTCAAGGGCCATTAGTAGTGGTTTACGGAACCGTGGATCCGGCGTTCACTCGGGCGAACCGCGAGGTGGCCGAAGTGCTCGCTGGTTTCGAGCTTGGGTCGGAGGTTGCTTTGCCCGTGGTCGCAGACCGGGACTTCGATGTTGCCCAAGCTAGTGACCGGTCCTGGGTCTTGGTTGGCTCTCCAAAGAGCAACCGAGTGCTTGGCGCGCTAGCTCAAAGCCTTCCCATCCAGCTGGACGGCGATGCCATCGCCGTGGGGTTGCGACGTTATTTTGGTGCCGGCGTCGGCGCCACGTTTGTCTACCCCAATCCAAAGAACGGTCACTATCTCCTGGTGGTACTGGCTCCCAGTGCCGCGGGGATATGGCGAGCGCTTTCCGTTCCCCGTCTTTTGCCGGATTTTTTCGTGTACGACGACTCGGTGGCCAACACTCCGAGCCCGCAGGTGCTGGGGCCGGCGCGTGCCTTAGCGGCCGGCTTTTTCAACAACGATTGGTCGCTACCAAAAAACTTCGATGATCCGAGGTCGAAAACACCGTAGTCACAGCCCGTACCAGACGTCGACACCGACGCCCAAAAACAACACCCCATGGGTGGTGGGCTTGTTGATGTCTGTATCAACCGTGCCTTGGGACGCCGGAATCACAGTGAACAGGTTGTACCTGTTGTCCGTAGCGCTGACGCCCGTTTCGCAGCCTGTCTTGGCGCTGAAATGTGAAAACTGGGACAGCGTGTAGCTTAAGACGGGCGTGATTTGGAGAAACCGGGCAAGCGGAATATTCGCACCACCGCCTAGCCGCACCCCAGCCCCGGAGTAATCGAGGCTGTTTTGCCACGCGGTCTGGGTTCCGCAGTTCCCGCCCGACACTTGCTGGATGGCATTGAACTTGTAGACGAACGCGAACCCGAGCTCGCCGAAACCGCCAAATTTACCGGGCGGAGTTCCGGCTGAGAATCCCAGTCCAAAGGTGTTT
>DASXTY010000208.1:0-4736 GCA_036505155.1 Polyangiaceae bacterium
TTCTTGCTCGGTGCGCAGCACGTCGATGGCGTTGGCCGCGCCCAGTCGTTCGCGGCGGCGGTTCAAGTCCAGCGTGGACAGGGCCGACGCCAGCGAGACGCGGCTCACCTCCGCCAAGCGCTCCGCCGTGATGACGCTGACGATGGCTTCGGCGACCGAGCCGAGCAAAAGGCGCTCCTGGTCGCGGTTATTCAGTCTCGCGATCTCGATTTCGCGGCGCGCGGTGGCGCTGTCGTACCATTCTTTGGGCGCGAACAAGGGCACGCTCAATCTCAAGCTCGCGTCCCAGAACGTTTTTCGGTCCGGGTGAAGGTCTTGCGTGATGCCCGCGCTACCGGTGAGCCGCGGCAATGACCCCGCCAATGCTTCTCGCGCCAGGCCGTTCGCCACTTCGATCTCGGCGATGGAAGTCTTCAAGCTGGTGGAACGCGCGCGCACCATGCGCAGAGCCTCGCGCCAAGTGGTCAGCGTGTTGAGCGCAGGGGGCGGCGGCTTGAGCATTGGGTCGTCGATGACCGGCAGAGCCGGAGATGGCTCTGGCGCGGTTGCCGGCGCCGGAGCGGGAGCCGGTGCGGGTTGTGCGGCGGCAATGGATGCGCAAAGGAGAGCAGTCGCAGCCAACGGGAGGCGCAATGGAGAATGTTTCATGGCGCCATTCGATAGTTGCGTTCCCGCGCCGCGCAACCGAATTTTTTGACGGAGCTCAGACGCCCTGGGTCGGCGTGGCCCTAAGCCAGGCCTCGAGCAGGTCATCGGCCCGCTCGTGCGCGTCGCCCAATGCGCTACGAAGAATCTGACGGGCGGCGTCGATTTCCCCGGCGCGAGCCAGCGCGTGCGCGTAAGAGCCGGCAACCTCGACTTCGTGTGGCATCCCGCGGTAGGCGAGCCGGAGGTAGTGCAGCGCGCGCCGCGGACTGCCCAGCGCCACGTCCATGAGGTGCCCCAAGTTATGGGAGTAAACCGGACAGCGGGGAGCGAATCCGAGCGCCTGGCGGTACGCAGCCGCCGCGCTTCGATAGTTACCGAGCAAAGTATGCGCGAGCCCCAACACTGCCCAGGCCCGTTCGTCGTCATGTATCTGAAGCGCTTCACGGGCGAGTCGCGCGGCGCGCCACGGCTCTTTCTCCACCACGAGCTCGGCGAGCTGCCGTTTGGCGAACATCAACACCGTGGAATCGCCGTCCGCCCGGAGGATGAGCTTCTTCAACATGGCGACCAAGTCCCGCGACGGAAGGCCTTGCGAAAGCGCCCATTGCACGTCGCCCAGCAGGCGGTCCACTTCGGCTCGAGGGGTCATGGACCCACCCTTTTTAGCGTTATTTTCCCCAAGGCGCAACGGTTACTTTGGTTTCATTCTTTTTGCGACCTCGGCATGGGCGCGCTTTTTCCCAATCCCCTTCGCATCCAACGCCTCGATGGCGCGCGATATTAGCTCTGGACTTACTCCGACGAACGCGTGACGATGGTGCACCTCGACATAATCGATGGATCCGCCATCGATGCCGCCCTCTTTTAGCAAGCCTTCGAAATCGCTTGGCTTCGCGCCGTCGCGTTTGCCGACGTTGACGTAGATGGCGGTGTCGGAACTTCGGCCACCATTTTCGCGCGCGCGTTCCGTCCTGTCGACCTCGGCGCCCGCCGATTGGTCAGTCGGGGGCGACGCGTCGGGTGCAGGCGCAGGCGCCCTGGCCCGCCGCACCGCTGTCGCTTCTTCTGCGGCGTCCGGGCGAGCGCCCAGGTGCTCCCGCAAGAGTCCCGCGATGACGTTTTCCGCGAGCTCGTGGCTCAAAAGGCGGCGGGCTAACCCGAGGTCGTCCGGGTGCGTTGGACGGCGCCCGAACACATCCACGAACATGCTGACCAGGTCGGTTTCGGCGCGCGTCTTGAGCTCGCGCTGGGTGGGAAGCTGTTTTTCCAGCGGGCGAATCTTGTAGGTCAGTCGAAGTATGTACAGGTTACCGATATCCGAAGGGGATAGAAGCGACAGCGCAGTACCGGTTCTACCCGCTCTTCCGGTGCGCCCGGTGCGGTGCACGTAAAGCTCCGGAGATTCGGGAAAGTCGTGGTTGATGACGTGGGTCAGGTGCGAGATGTCGATGCCGCGCGCGGCGACATCCGTGGCTACCAGAAAGCGCAGCTCTCCGCGCCGCGTGGCCAACATCACCTTTTCCCGTTCGTTTTGCGACAGGTCGGCGTTGAGCCAGTCTGCGGAAAACCCCTGGAGCTCCAACGCGGAAGCAACGCGTTTGGTTTCATCGCGCGTGTTGCAAAAGATAATGGCGCTCTCGGGGTTTTCGGTTTCGATGATTTGAACAAGCTCCGACACTTTGTCCTGTCGGCTCAGGTACACGAAATGCTGGATCTCGAGGGCCCCAATTTGATCGCCGCTCAGAGTGATGAACTCGGGCTCTCGGAGCCGAGTTTGGGCCATGTTGCGAATGTCCGAGGGTAAAGTGGCGCTGAACAGCAGCGTTTGTCGTGACTTCGGAAGCCGTCCCAGAATCTGGTTCACCTGGGGTAAAAAACCCATGCTCAGCATTTCGTCCGATTCGTCCAGCACCACCAGCTTGACTGCGGAAGGATTGAGCGTGCCCCGGCCCAAGTGATCCAAAATGCGGCCCGGCGTTCCCACCAAGACTTGAGCCCCATCGCGGATTGCCAGGATTTGCCCCGGCATCGGGGCGCCACCATAGACCGCGGTCGTCTTGACCCCTCGGTACTTGGCGAGTGCCGTTACTTCGCGGGTGACCTGGAGGGCGAGCTCACGCGTGGGGCAAATGACAAGCGCCTGAACCTGTGGCAGGCTGCGCTTTACCAGAAGGTCGACAATCGGCATGCCGAAGGCTGCGGTTTTTCCAGTTCCGGTGCGCGCCTGCACCACCAAGTCCTTGCCTCTTGCCGCCGGCTCGAAGACCGCTCGCTGGACTGGCGTTGGGTGTGAATAGCCGAGCTCTTCGAGCGCTCGGCGCAGCTCGGGCGATAGCGGGAGCACCTCGAAAGTCGGCGGGGGCGTGCTGGAATCCGGATCCGGTGAGCTCATTCGGAAGAAATACTTCGCCGCTGTCGAGCAGTGTCCACCGCCTCATAGCGCACCGCGTGCTCCTCCGCATAGCGCAGCCGGTCGAGCCGGTGGAGGACGCTCAAGGCGTGCTCGTCTTTTTGGCATTTTTGCTCCAGGCCGGGCAGCCAGGACCATTCCGGCTCCAGCGCTTGGCGAAACCGAGCCAAACTTGCCCTCTCTCCGCCGGTCTCGGCGCCCGCGGCTCGTTTAGCGCGATGCAGGGCGTCGGCCAGTTTCGCGAGCCCTTCGCTGCAGCCCACGGCGGCGGGAGGGGCGCGCACGAACCAGATCTGTTGGGCAATCTGAACCGACCAAACCAGCGTGAACCCCGACACCACCAAGGCAAAGAGCACCGTTGCCACGCGCCGTCCTCGGCGTCCTGCCAAATCCGCAAAGCTATTCTGCTGGAAAGCCATTCTGCCGGGGTCCGGTTTTTGCGCCGGGACCAGCCTCGTTGACCCATGCCCGAGGCTACCCCATAGTACGGCCTCCAAACGTATTGAAACTAGCGAAACAGGCTGCCCTGACCACATTTTCCGCGAACAGTGCGCTCAGTTCGCTGCGCTCTTCAACCACCGGGCGGCCCTCCGAGCCGCGCCTCGAGCAGCGGCTCGCCGACATCCAACAGCTCCTGAGCGAAGAGCTGAGCTGGGTGGAGGTAGAGTTATCTGCGGCGGCTCGCGGGGGTCCCGCTCCCGCGACGCTCGCGGCTCAACACCTTTTGTCTGTCGGAGGCAAACGGGTGCGACCGACGGCTCTGCTGCTCAGCGCGGCGTGTTTCGGGCCGGTCACCGATGCGGTCCGTCACTTGGCGGTCGCCGCCGAGCTCGTGCACTCGGCGACCCTGCTCCACGACGATGTCATCGATGAGGGCTTGGACCGTCGCGGAGCTCCGGCTGCGCGACGGCTATGGGGCAACGGCGTGAGCGTGCTGGCCGGGGATCTGCTTCTGGTTCACGCGCTGGAGCGCACCGAGCTGCACCGTCCGGAAGCCTTGCCCGATCTCATCGTCACGCTGCGCAAGTTGGTGGAGGGCGAAATCGTCCAGCTTCGGGGACGCACCGAGCTCGACCTGAGCGAAGCCACCTACGATGTCATTCTCAGGAACAAAACTGCATCGCTGTTTGCCTGGGCGACCCGCACCGGTGCCAGAACTGCCGGGGCAAATCCTGCCGATCAGGAAAGTATGGCCTGCTTTGGAGAGCACCTCGGAGTCGCGTTTCAACTGATTGACGACGTGCTCGATTACACCGGTGAGCGGACCGGAAAGACGCTGCTTTCGGATCTGCGCGAAGGTAAGATGACGTTGCCGTTGGTTTTGGCAGTGGCGGAGCGCCCGGAGCTGGTCGAACAGCTGAGCCGGATCCAACGGGGCGACCCAGCGCCGGTCGAGGCGGTGTGCAGCTCCGTTGTGGAAAGCGGTGCTTGTGAAGAAGTTCGCCGCCGCGCGAACCGCTACACCGAACTTTCGGTGGCAGCGCTGCAGCGAATCGAGCTTTCCACCGCGCGCGCCCTTCTGGAGCAGGTTGCCCGACAGCTTGCCGAGCGTGCCGCCTGACGCAATACCGAACCCGCAGCCCCAGCCGGCGGGTTGACCAGAGCCGTTTTTGAGCCCGGCTTTTGTCGGTTTGTCGCCGCCCGGCTTGACGTATCTTCGAGCCGGGACCATCAAGCA
>DASXTY010000209.1:0-2523 GCA_036505155.1 Polyangiaceae bacterium
ACGTGGCGGGCAGGTTTTCGTCAAAGACGAGGGCTCCCTAAACGGCGTCTACATGAAAATTCGCCCCAACGAGCCCTGGGCCCTCGAATACGACGATGTATTTCGAATTGGGCAGGAGATCATTCGCTTCGAGCCCCTGCGCGGTCAGCCTCCTTCCTCCGATGGAGTCGAGCGTTTCGGAAGCCCGGCTGCCGGTTACATCGGCCGACTGGCACTGGTCATTGGCCGCGACACCACCGGCAATTCGTTCCCAGTTCCGGAGCGTGGCGTGCACTGCGGCCGCGAACGCGGCGACGTGCTCTTTTCGGAGGACGGTTACGTGTCCGGGCTGCATTGCCGAATAGCTCCCGGCCCCGACGGCCGCGTGTATCTCACCGACGTGGGAAGCTCCAACGGGACCTTCCTGCGTCTGAATGCAGAACAAGCAATACGCACCGGCGATATTCTATTGATGGGGCAGCAGCTCTTCCGGGTCGACTTCTGACAAGTCGACTTCTGACTTAGATGACCGCTCCGCAGCGACGCACGATCCGGGTTGTCGCCGCGGTGATCGAGCGCTCGGGACGGTACCTCATCACGCAGCGCCGCCCCAGTGCAGTGTTGCCTCTGATGTGGGAATTTCCCGGCGGTCGGGTGGAGCCGGGGGAAACGGACGCCGACGCGCTCAAGCGCGAGGTCAAACACCGCCTCGGCGTGGACGTCGAGCCGGGACAGCTCATCAGCTTCGTAAGCCATCCCTACGAGCGTTACGTGGTGGACCTCTATCTATACGATTGCCGGCTCCATCAAGGCGAGCCCACCGAGCTCAACGTGAAAACGTTTCGCTGGGTCTCCAGCGCCGAGTTCGATCAGTACCCATTCACCCCGGCCGACGAAATTTCGATCACCAAGCTCCTGGGAATCGAAAACACATAGCCGTTTCGCATACTCAGGGGTCAAGGATGAGGTGTACGGCGGTTGGCCCCTGGCCCCGCAACGACGTATCGTGTTGTCCGACATAAGACGCGTGCAGTCGCTACTCTTGCTCCTAGGTCGCGTTGCTCAGGCCACCATCCATCTCGCATCACCCCCCCTCTGCCCTTCGTGTGAGGAGCCGTCCCGGGATCATCAGAGCTTTTGCAGCCAATGCGCCGCTGCTCTGGAGCCCGACCGACGCCCGAGCTTTCAAATCTGCGGAGCCCCCACGGTGGCTGCCGCTCATTACGAGCCCACCATCGCCCGAGCCATAAAGCGCTTCAAATACCAGGATCGCCCCGATCTCGCCGACCCGCTGGCCGCGCTCCTCACCGCGCACCTGGTCGCTTTTCGGAATCGCTGCGACCTGGTGCTGGCCCCCGTACCGCTGCACCCACGCCGTCTTGCCGCGCGCGGTTTCAATCAAGCGTCCCTCATTGCCCGGAGCGTGTCGAAGAGCCTCGGAATCCGATTCGCCCCGTTGCTTCTACGCCGCACGCGCGACACAGAGCAGCAAGCAAGCCAGGACCCAGTTCAGCGCTGGACCAACGTGGCGGGCGCGTTTGCTGTGCGCTCGCCGCGCCGAGCGCACAAGCTCAGCGCGATCTTGGTGGACGACGTCATCACAACGGGAGCGACCGCCACCGAATGCGCCAAAGCGCTCGAGGCTGCGGACATAAGGCTAATCGCAGTGGCCGCGGTAGCGCGCGGGGGCTGACATTATACGGTGAGCCCGCTGCTGCAGCAGCGACCGCCGCCGCAACCGCCCCTGCCCTTGCTTCAGCCGCCGCCATGGCAGCGCCACTGCCGTTTGCGGCGCCAGCCAAAGAAAACAGTTCCATGCCGCTCCAAACGGCTCTAGTAGTCAGCGCATGTCGGAATCCAAAACACACAAGGTTTTGCAAGCGGATCCAGAGGTGGAAGCGCGGGTCGGCGAGCTTTTGGGCAAGCTGACGCTGGGCGAGAAAATCGGGCAGATGTCGCAGTGGAGCGCGGGATGGCAGCCGGGGGTGCTGGATGAGCAGGCGCGCGGCGCCGCGGAGAGCGGCATGGCTGGGTCCTTTCTCAATGCGTCCGGCGAGCTTCGCAACGAGCTGCAGCGCAAAGCGCTGCAGACGCGGCTAGGCATTCCCCTCATCTTTGGTCGCGATGTGATACATGGGTACCGCACTATTTTTCCGATTCCGCTCGGTCAGGCGGCGAGCTTCAATCCCGAGCTGGCAGAGCAGGGCTCCGAGGTGGCGGCGCGGGAGGCCGCCTCGCAAGGCATCGATTGGACCTTTGCCCCGATGGTCGACATTGCGCGCGATCCGCGCTGGGGTCGCGTCGCCGAAGGGGGTGGAGAAGATCCGGTCTTGGCGAGCTCGATGGGAGCCGCGTGGGTGCGCGGGTTTCAGGGGGAGGATTTGCGGGCTCCTGAGCGATTGGCAGCCTGCGCCAAGCATTACGTGGGCTACGGCGCCGCGGAAGCGGGCAAGGACTACAATACGACGGAGATTTCTGAGCGCACGCTGCGCGAGGTGTATCTTCCCTCTTTCAAGGCGTGCGTCAAAGCGGGCGCAGCCACCC
>DASXTY010000210.1:0-2999 GCA_036505155.1 Polyangiaceae bacterium
GCCTTAAACCGCCGCCGACTGCTGGGGAACAACAAACTCCCGATATGCCGTGGGATAGGCGATGAAGAGCACCGCGTCACAGTCGCCGACGTTGCGAGCGCGATGCGGTAACCCCGCGGGCAGTGTGATGGTGTCACCGGCTCGGAGCTCCACTTCGCCGGTTTCGGTAGTGTGAAGGATGGTGCCGGAGACGACGGTGAGTACTTCCGATGTATTGGGATGTTCGTGAAGCGTGTTGCTCATTCCCGGTCGGATGACACAGCGGCCCAACGTGAGCTCTTTGGAATTGCCGATGGCGCCGTTTGCGAACCAAGTGATCTCGCCCCAGTCGAATTGCTCGGTTTGGGGGGAGCGCGCGATGATGCTACGGTGCATGAGGGTTCCTTTGGAGATAGTGAGTAGTGGACGGGCCCTTGGCAAAGGTTTCGAAAATCTGGGTGACGTGCCACGCGTCATCGAGAGTGCCTTTGATGGGTGGGCGGCCTTGAAGGACGGCGCGGCAGAATTCGTCGATCTCCCGATAATAGCCCAAAACGAAGAGGCCCTTATTGTAGAGCTGTCCCAGGGAGTGCTCGGGCTCCCAGGAAGCGGTAGTTTCGTTGATGCTCCCGGTGTAAAAAGACGGGGACTCACCATATCGAAGGCCAGGGGGGTCGCGCTCATAGCTCACGCGCAGATTGTCTTCCACGAGAATCCGCCGTCCGCGATCGGAAACCACCAAGGTGCGCTCGAGGCCGCCGTTGCTGGGTGCGCCGCCGGTGAATGCGAGCGACGCCACCAAGCCGGAAGCAAAGGTGAAGGTGGCGACGCCCCCGCGCAGCGAGCGCTCGTAGCACAGGGTGTGGGGTAGGCCGGCGAGGTAAATCAGCAGCGAGGCCGGGTGGCACAGGTGATCCAAAAACCCGACCGCCGCATCAACGCGCTCGCCTGCGAGATAGCGCTCGAGCTCATCCACAGTTGGCAAGCTCTGCGGGTATTGCAACGTGAGCAGACTGGGGTTTCCAAAGTCGGCCTGATCCATTAGCTCTTTTGCTTTTTCGTTGGCCGGGACGAACATCTTTTTGAAGCCCACTGCGACGTGTCGGTTTGCGGTTGCAGCGGCTTTTCGCATTCGGTCGATATCGGAGCAACAGGCCGCGGGGGGCTTTTCGATCCAAGCGTGACAACCAGCTTCGAGGCAATCGCTGGCGAGCGCGGGATAGCGAGGTCGCCCCGCGTCGTCGTAATTGGTGACGATGAATACTGCGTCGAGCTTTTCGTGCTCGAGCATCTCGCGATGGCTTTGGTAAGCGCGCTCGGCGCCGAACCGCCTAGCGTACCCCTCCGCGCGCTCGAGCACCAGATCGCACACGCAGACCAGATCGACGGGCGCAAACTGTAGCGCGGGGTACACATTGCGAAACGCGTGGGACCCGCAGCCGATAAAGCCGGCGCGGACGGCGGGCTCGTTGGTCAGGCGCCCGTTGATGGCAAGTCGCATCGACCTCGCTCCGAGAAGGATCTTGCCGAAAGTTGCGCAAGAGGCAAGAAGAGAGGTGTGGACCGCCGCGTAGCGCTCGCTGCTGGGGCATCCCTCGACAGCCGCAGCGCTAAGGGATTATCCTTCCATTAGTGGCGACTTGTCCTACTTGTGGCTTGCGCTATCCCGACGGCACCGAGGCGTGCGCGGCTGACGGGGCCGAGTTATTGCCCGACGAAGCGTTTGCCAGTGTGGATCCAGAGCTCGAGGAGGGGACGCTGGTCGGTGATTATCGACTGGAGGGCAGGCTCGGTCAGGGCGGATTTGGAACCGTACATCGGGCCGTGCATTCGGTGATTGGCAAGGTGGCGGCGGTGAAAATTCTGCACCGCGAATATTCCTCGAATCCGCAGATGGTTTCGCGGTTCATCGCCGAGGCGAGGGCGGTCAATCAGATTCGGCACAAGAACATCATCGATATTTTTGCATTCGGGCGGATCGAAGACGGCCGGCATTATTTCGTGATGGAGTTACTCGAGGGCGAAAGCCTGGAGGACCTCTTGTACCGCGAGGGCCGCTTGTCAGTGGAGCAAACGCTGAAGTTGCTCCGGCCCGTGGCGCGAGCGCTCGACGCGGCGCATGCCGCGGGCATTGCGCATCGTGACCTCAAACCGGATAACGTTTTTCTGGCAACCGACGAGGAGGGGCAAGTGGTGCCGAAGTTGCTCGATTTCGGCATTGCCAAGTTGCTGGATGCCACGAGCTCGGGACACCGGACGGCAACCGGGACGCCGATTGGAACACCGCATTACATGTCGCCCGAGCAGTGCCGCGGGCTACAGGTGGGCGATCGCACCGATGTGTATTCGTTCGGAGTGATGATGTACCGAGTTTTGACCGGCGTCGTGCCGTTCGACGCGCGAACCACCTTCGACATCATGTCGAAGCACATCAATGAGCCGCCGCCCACAGCCTCAGAGGTGTGCTCGGGGCTCCCGGCGTCGCTCGATGCGCCGATTGCCGCCATGCTGGCCAAGGAACCCGCCGAGCGCCCCCCCAGTTTGGAATCCGCGTTGGACGGGGTCGTGGCGGTTGCCGTCGCCGCGGGTTTTGCCGTGGAGCCGGTCTCCATTTCGCGCGGCGCGCCATCCGGAAGCGCAGTGCGCGTCATCACCGGCTCCGGCGAAAAGCGAAGAACTCCGACCTTTGCTAACGCAAGAACCGTTCAAGCCGCATCGGGGGCGAAAACTTTGGGTGCTTCGGAACGCGATGTAAAAGGGGAGGCGCCGAAACGGTCGCGCGCCGTGTTGCTCTCGATACTGGTTTTGTTGCTGGGAGCTGGGGGCGCGGGGGCGGTGTTCTTTATGCGGCGTGCCGAGGAGTCTCCCAAACCCGTTCCCAGTCACTCCGAGTCAGTCGATATCACGGCGCTGCTCCCGTCCGTTGCGGCATCGGCACCCCGGCCCCTGGAGACACAACCCGCGGCACCGGCTGCTTCCGTGGCAGAGAAGATGGATCCGGTTGGGGTTCGCATCACTGG
>DASXTY010000211.1:0-3662 GCA_036505155.1 Polyangiaceae bacterium
ACCAATAGCTCCCCGATCGGTGTTTGTGCGGTAAATCCCTGGGATTCGCAGAAATCGCACCCCACCGCTTCGTAATACGGGATTGGAGGTAGCACGACGCCGTGTTTTAGGAACCGATCGATTTGGATCGGCTCCGGCGCCACCTGTTTTCGGCAAGCCACGCACAACGAGCGCACCAGCCTTTGTGACAGGCAGCCGAGGGTTGCGCTAGCTAAGATGAAAGGCTCGATTCCAATGTCGATTAAGCGCGCGAACGGGCCGGCGGCGCTTTCGGCGTGAACCGTGGTGACGATCAAATGCCCGCTCAACCCCGCCTGGGCTGCAATTTCAGCCGTCTCGCGATCGCGGATTTCTCCCACCATGAGCACATTGGGATCTTGCCGGAGCACGCTGCGCAGAGTGCTGGCAAAAGTCATCCCCGCGCGTGGATTCATCTGAGTTTGTGTGGCAAAGGGCAGTTCCAGCTCAATCGGGTCCTCCAGCGTCACCAGAGTGGTGGTACGGCCGCGCGCTCCGGCAATGTATTTCAGCGACGCGTACAGCGAGGTGCTCTTGCCCGAACCAACTGGCCCGGTGACGAAAATTAGCCCCTGCGGTCGGGTCAGCAACTCTTTCAAGCCAGCCGTCACGCTGCTCGAAAATCCGAGCCCCTCCAGGTCCGGAACGGTCCGACTGCCCCGCACAATGCGCAGCACCAATCTTTCGCCGGTCTCCGTGGGTAAAGTGGAAACGCGAGCTTCGATGGTGGCCCCGTCGATCTGCATCACCAGCCGCCCGTCTTGCGGTGTTCCCCGCACGTAGGTATCCAGCCGGGCGAGCACCTTGACCCGCGTCGCGAGCAGCGGCGCCAGACTCGCGTCTAGCACAATAACGTCGTGGAGCGTTCCATGAACTCGGTAGGTCAGCCGGACTCCCTGCGCGGTCGGCGAAACGTGCACGTCGCTGGCGTGGACGGAAACCGCGCCCCGCATCAGTTCTCCAAAAGCGGTGATCACATTGGCCTTAGGGCCCAGGGTGCATTCACCAATGCGCCTGCGCACTTCTGCGATTGCCTCTTTTACAGTGCCGCGGTCGAGATGATCGAAGGACACCTCTGCGTCCGGGCGACGAATCGACAACACCAAGTCGAGTGCTACGAGCACCAATGCAACCAGCAGCGATAACGCTCCAGCTCTGGCCAGCCAACGCCACGCGCCATGATGAAACGCGGCCAGCGCTTCCGTCTTTAGCTCGCCCACAATTGAGTTGAAATCTGAAGCGTCGGAGCTTACGACGCCCACTGCCGCCCCGATCAGCGCACACAGAACGCCCAATCCAAACAGACGTCGTGCCAGCGGGCTCATCCGTGCAGCCCTCGAACCGCGGGCACGGGCCGCTTTTTTTGATGAGGGGAGGTGTTCACCAGCATGCGAAGTCTCAGATCGGTTCACAGCGGCAATGCACAACCGCCGGTAACCACATCAGATAATTCTGATAGTTTCTGTTGTGCTTGGTATTTCGTCAGACTTTAGCCCGATCAAACGGGTTTTGTGACGACCGGTCAGGGCTCGGAGCCTGTCATACCGCTTACGCGAACCCGGGACCTGCAATATGGTCCCGTTGTTGCCACTCACCTTGCTAGAAGGAGACGACCTCATGAGACGGATTAGTCAGTTGCCTGCTTTCTCGGTAGCAGTGCTGCTTGGTGGAATCCTGCTGACCGGCACCGAGCTCGCAAACGCGGATACAAAGGCCGCGGAGCCAAAGGCCAGTCAGGGTCACCACCCAGCTCCCCCTCTACCGGGTAAGCCAACCGCGGGGGAACACGCGGCCGCAAAGGGGGAGTCAAAAGAAGGAAAAGCAGAAGGAAAGGAAGCGGCGAAGGGCGAAGAAGGAAAAGGCAAGGAGGAAAAGGGGAAAGAAGGTGAGAAGGAGGGTGAGCTGCCCAAGGCCCTCCAGGCGCGTATCGACAAGCTCAACGAGACTCGAAAGGAACGCGCGGAGCAAATGCGGCACGCGCTCGAGAAGAAGTGGGGCGCGACGCTTCTAATGACCCCTCCGGTACGCGAAGCGCTGAAGGTTCACGCCTGGCGAATGGCGCGCCTGGAACGCATGAGCCTGCTCGCCGAGGCGGCCGACAAGGCGAACAAAGACAAACTCATCAAACGTATCCAGAAACTCAAGGAAAAGGAAAACGCGCGATTCGAAAAGCACATGGCGCAGCTTCGCGAGCACCAAGCCGCCTCACCGGCCGGCTCAGCGGAACCGGAAAAGGGTGGCAAGGCGATGGGCAAGCAGCCCGGACACTCTGAAAAAGCTGAGCCTGCGGAAAAGGCGAAAAGTAATGGAAAATCGGAGAAGGCCAAAGGAGGTGCACAATGACACGCCCGTTCCTGCTTGTAAGCTTGCTCATTTTCGCGGGTGCAACGGCTTGTAAGAAGAGCGAGCCGGAGCCTACGCAAACTCCAGCTTCTCCGCAGACCGAAGCGCCGGTTGCCACGCAAGCACCAGTCGCCCAGCCGAGCGCTGCGCCCACTCAAACGCAAGCGGTAGAGGAGCCGGCGGGAATACCCGTGCCCGCTGATTTCGAGCCCAGCGCGGAGCAGACCATCAGCAAAGCGAACTTGGAGCAGGAGCTCGACAAGGTCGAAAAGGAGCTTGAGCAGCCGTAGTTTCGACTCAAAAAAGAGTCGACCCAGCTCGTCTCCTCCGCAGAGCGCGTGGAAGTGGCGGTTGAGCTGTGTGCGGCTGCTGTTCGTCGTGGCGGTGCCGGTCGGAGCGGCCGCTAGCTGCCGCCGCGAGCAACACCCGTTACCGGGGCCGAAAAACCTACCCAGTGCCGTAGAGCAGCCAGAAACACTCGGTTCAATCCCTGCGGCTTCGGTTTCATCCAGCGCAAACGTGGGCCCGCGTGGTCCGGGGCGACCGCTCAACGTTTTGCTCATCACGGTGGACAGCCTGCGCGCCGACATGCCGTGGACCGGCTACCCACGCAAAATCGCTCCCTTTCTGACCTCGTTGAGCCAGCGCGCCGTGGTGTACACGCACGCTTATTCGATATCCAGCTACACCGCCAAGAGCGTTGCCGGCATCCTCAGCGGCCGGTACCCGTCGACGCTTTATCGCTCAGGCTGGTTTTTCGCCAGTTACCCCCGCGCCAATCTGTTCTTCCCCGAGGTTCTCCAAGAGCACGGCATTCGCACCTTGGGCTGGCACAGCCACTTGTATTTCGGCCGTGGCAAAGGACTCGAACAGGGCTTCGACGAATGGCAGCTGGTACCGGGCATCACGTTCAACGCCCAGACCGACGAGCACGTAACCAGTGAGAAAATGACCAAGCTCGGCATCGAGCTTTTGTCCAAGCCGGAAAACATCACCAAACAGTTCTTCGCCTGGGCCCACTACATGGACCCGCACGACGAATACAAAAAGCACCGCGAGTCGCCGGACTGGGGGAATAGCAATCGGGATCGATACGACAGCGAAGTCTTTTATACCGACCAGTGGATCCAAAAACTGGTTAGTTGGGCACAAACGCAGTCCTGGTGGAAGAACACTGCGCTCATCGTCACCGCGGATCACGGAGAAGCGTTCGGCGAGCACGGAATGTGGAAGCACGCCTTCGAGATTTGGGAAGTGCTGACGCGGGTTCCGCTGATGGTGCTCGCTCCGGAGGTGCAACC
>DASXTY010000212.1:0-8113 GCA_036505155.1 Polyangiaceae bacterium
ATCCTTTGTGGGACGCGGGATTGAGCATCGGGCACCAAGTCGTAACCCCTGGCGAAATGATCGATCTTGCGCGAAGCGACCTTCCCACGGCGACCTCGCTGCTCGACTGGCGCTTGATCGCGGGAGAGTCGTCGGGCACGGAAAAAATGTTGTCGCGGGTTTATAACGGCGTGTTCGGAAGCGACCAGGTGCGAAAGTTCTTGCGACAGCTGGAGATGCGGGCTGCGGAACGGAGCGAGCGATATGGGGGCTCGGTGTACCTGCTCGAGCCGGATGTCAAAAATGGCATCGGCGGCCTGCGCGACCTGGACATCATGTATTGGGTGGCAAGAGCGCGCTGGCGGGCCCCAGACCTCACAGAATTGGTAAAAGTCGGAATTTTAGTCCCCCGCGAGCACCAGAAGATCGAAGCCGCGGCCGCCTTGCTCTGGCGGGTCCGTAATCTCTTACACGCTTACGCCGGGCGGCGTTCCGACCGGTTGAGCTTCGAGCGACAAGAGGCATTTGCCTCGGACTTGGGTTATGGAAACGGAGGGCTCGCGGTCGAGCGCTTCATGAGCGAGTACTATCGCTGCGCGCAGGTTCTGGTGCAGGGCCGGGAGATGCTGCTGGGACGGGCTGCTCCGCCGCCCAAACGACGCCCCCGCGAGACGTTGATCGGCGGCGGTTTAAAGCTCACCAACGGATTGGTCTCGCTGGTGGATCCTGCCGATCTGGAGAAAGATCCGGCGCTATCGCTGCGTTTGTACGATGAGGCGGTCCGGCGCAACACCAGCGTTTACCAGTTTGCTCGCGACGCGGTGGCTCGCATCGCCGGCACCGCAGAGTTCTGCGAACGGCTCAGAGCCAGTCCACAGGCCGCCCGATTGTTCGTTCGCCTGATCACCGTGGCGCAACGCACAGAGTTCAAAGAAGGCTCGGTGCTCAGGGAGCTTCACGACGTGGGCCTTTTGGTGGCCATGTTGCCGGAATTTACTCCGGTAGTGGGCCGTGTACACCACGATGTTTATCACGTGTACACGGTGGACGTGCATTCGGTAAAAGCCGTGGATCGGTTACGTGCTCTCTGTCGCGGAGAGCTCGCCGCTGAGCATCCATTGGCTTCGCGTCTCGCGGCCGAGCTCCCGGGGCGCAACGTACTATTCTTTGCCACACTGCTGCACGACGTCGGCAAGGACATCGGCGGAAAAAAGCATTCGGAACGGGGCGCTGAGCTGGCGGTGGAGATCCTGGGCAGGTTGGGGTTCTCGGATTCGGACATCGGGGAGGTCCGGGACTTGGTGCTGAACCACCTTTCTATGTACCTGGTGGCGACTCGCCGTGACATCGATGACCCCAAGACTCTCGAAGCCTTTTGTAACACCTTGCACGGGGCGGAGAGCTTGCGCGAGCTCTATCTATTGACGATCGCGGACGTGTCCACCACCAGTCCCACCGCGCTCAGCAGTTGGAAAGCCCGCATGCTCGAAGACCTGTATGTGGCCGCCGAGCGTTACCTCTCCAAGGGCAAGGAAGCCGCGTTTCACCAGCGCGCCGAGGGGGTCCGCCACCAGGTGCGTCAGCTCTGCCCTGAGCGCGGGGAAGCGGAGTTTTTGGACCACTACCTGAGCGCGATCCCGGAGCGGTACCTGTACGCGAACCAGCCCGATGACATTGTTCGCCACTCGCGATTTGCGCGACAGGCGCAGTTCCAAGCCGTCAATATCACGGTGATGACGCGCGACGACCCGTATGTCGAACTGTGCTTTGTTGCCGATGATCGGCCGGGTTTGCTGGCGATGATCACCGCGACCCTTGCCGCGGCCCGCATCAAGGTGGTCCGGGCTCAGATTTATTCCTGGACCGATACTTACCGACGAGTGCGCGCTCTCGATCTGTTCTGGGTGCGCAGCGGTACCAGCGAGCGCGGGGTGATGGAGCTTTTGCCCCGGCTAGAGCGCGACTTTGGCCGGCTGATGAGTCACGAGCTAACGCCGGTGGAGCTGGTGGCTGGTCCCAGAAACGCGCGCACTTCCGACCGGCCGACGCCGGAAGTCCCGACTGAAATTCAGTTCGATAACCGTTCCTCGACCGATCATAGTGTGATCGAAATCATCACCCGCGATCAGGTCGGGCTGTTGTTTTGGCTGTCGAACACGTTGCAGCATTGCGGCTTGACCATTTCCTTCGCGAAAATCAATACCGAAGGGACTCAGGTTGCCGACGTCTTTTATGTTACACAAGCGGCGGGCGGCAAAATCACCGACCCCCGAGCCATCGAAACCATTAAGCAGCAGCTCTTGTCTACTATTGCGCGAACTGGACAGACACCATGATCCAAAAACGTCCCACCCCATCCGCACTACGAATCGTTTTGGCCGGCGCGCTGGTTGGCCTGGTGCTCCCGACGCTGGGCGCCTGCGGCTCGAAACAGTCGGAAGCTCCTCCTCCTGACACGGCGCAAAACCCGAAGCACGACCAGACCTCGGGCGACAGGATCAAACGCGCCGAACAATTCATTCAGGCCAAGGCTTTTGACGCCGCGCGGAACGAGCTAAACCAAGCGGTCGCGGAGGACCCGCACAACGCTAAGGCTCTGTTTTACTTGGGAGTCGCCTCCGAGGCGTTAGGCGATGCGGAGGGCGCCAAGAGCAACTATCGAAAGGCTTTGGGTGAAAATCCTAAGCTGGTGGACGCAGCACAGAACCTTTCTGCGCTCCTGCTCGACGGCGGCGACCCGAAAAGCGCGCTCACCGTTGCCGAAGCCGGGCTGGCGGCGGAGCCCAACGACCCAGTGCTGCTTCAGACCCGAGCGCTGGCGCTGGAAGGCGCTGGTAAGAGAGAGGAGGCGCGCAAGGCCTACCAAGCCGCCCTTCAGGCATCTCCCAAAGACTCCAACCTTCGATTCAACTACGCGCACCTACTGGTTGACCTCAGCCAGCGTGCACAGGGAGATCAAGCCCAGAAAAATAAGCAGGATGCCATAAAGCAACTGGAGGAGTTGCTGAACCTCGAAAAGGCGGACGTACTTACGGCGGTTTCAACAGAATTCGCCAAACTGTCTCATTTCGACGGCTGCGTCAAAGCCCTGGATCGGGCGATCAAGCTCAAGCCGGACGCGGAGTCGTTCACCAAGCGGGGCTTGTGCAAGCACCAGGTGAAAGGGGATACAGGAGAAGCCCAAGACTACGAGCAGGCGTTGAAAAGCGACGCGAATTACACGCCGGCGCATTATTACCTGGGGAGGTTCTTGGTGGATGCCGGCAAAAAAACCGAAGCTCGGGATCATTTGAAAAAAGCCGCGGAGCTGGGCGGCGACACCAGCATCGGGAAAAAGGCCAAGGAGGAGCTGGCAAGATTGGATGCTGCTCCGGCGCCGAAAAAGAAGTAGGCGATCACGGGGGCAAGTCAGGTCCTAAAGCAAAATATCCAGCAGCCTATCGAGCTCGTCGAGCGAGCTGTACGACACGACGATTTCTCCCTTTCCCTCTCGGTCGCGCACCTGAACGCGGGTGCCGAGCTTGCGCTCCAGTCGCGTTTCCAGGTCGCGGGTGGCGGGGGTTTTGTGTGCAGGATCCCGGGGGCCCTTGGGGTTCGACCTGGTGGCGCGCACCAGGGCTTCCGTCTGTCTCACTGTGAGATGTCCACGGATTACGCGCTCCGCCAGGGAAGCCAGGGTCGCGTCGTCTTCGGCGCCCAACAGAGCGCGCGCGTGCCCCTCGGTGAGCTCCGCGTTGACCACCCGGGAGCGCACTGACTCCGGCAACCGAAGCAGCCGCAGCGCGTTGGCAATGGTCGAGCGCTCTTTGCCTACCCGTTTTGCCAGCGCTTCCTGGGTGTAGCCGTGTTCCAACAGCAGCCGTTGCAACGCTTCGGCAAACTCCATTGGATTCAAATCTTCGCGCTGAATATTTTCAATAAGTGCCAGCTCGAAGGCGTCTCTGGCGGAAACGTCCTGCACCACCACCAAGAGCTCTTTGAGGCCGGCGCGTTGGGCGGCCCGCCACCTGCGCTCGCCGGCGACGATTTCGAGTTCGTCGGCAGCGCCCTTTCGGCGAACCACCAGAGGCTCGAGCAGCCCGTGTTCGCGGAGTGAGTCGGCGAGCTCATCCAACCGCACGGGATCAAAATGCCTGCGCGGCTGCTGCTGCTGTGGCTTGAGCTTATCGATGGGGCACAAGAACACGTTGCCTTCCCCGTAACTGGCAGCCACCGGGGCGGACCGAGAAGGCAGCAGGGCGTCCAGTCCACGACCCAATCCCCAAGTCGGCTTTCGAGGGGGTGGACTCATGGATGGGCCTCGATGAGCTCACGCGCCAGACTCAGATAACCCTGCGCGCCCTTGCTCTGAACGTCATACAAGAGAGCCGGTAAGCCGTGGGAAGGCGCTTCGCTCAGCCGGATATTTCTGGGAATCACGGCTTCGAAAACGCGAAAGTGGCGTTTCACCTCGTCCGCCACTTGATGTGCCAGACGATTGCGCGGGTCCCACATGGTGAGCACGATGCCCTCCACCGTGAGCGACGGATTGAGGGAGCTTTTGATGCGATCGATAGTTGCCATAAGATACGTAATCCCCTCCAGCGCGTAATACTCCGGCTGTAGGGGCACGATGACACGATGGGCTGCCACCAACACATTTAACGTGAGCACACCCAGCGAGGGGGGGGAGTCGATGATCAAATAGCGATAGTGCCCGAGGTCGGTAGCCTCGAGGATTCGGCGCAAGTGAGTGCCGCGATCCTCGTCGAACAGCTCGTATTCGACGGCAGTCAGGTCTTGGGTCGCAGGCACCACGTCCAGCGTCGGAATCGCAGTCCGCTGAATCACGTCACTCAGCGGCACGGAACCGATGAGCGCGTGGTAGACGCTGTGTTGGGTGGTGCCGGGAGCGACCCCAACGCCGCTCGATGCGTTCGACTGCGGATCCAAATCGATGAGCAAGGTGCGTTGCTCAGCGACAGCCAGGCTCGCCGACAGATTGACCGCCGTAGTGGTCTTTCCCACGCCGCCCTTCTGGTTGGCGATGGCGATGATGTTCGGACCCATCGAGACCCCGTCAATCGACAGGATTTATGCGACTTACGCAAATGTTTCCGGCGTTAGGTTGCCTTTAACGGTGACCGCCGGCGTCCCTTATCGAACCAGCCCCGATGGCGTTTTTTTGGACCGGCCCAGCGTATGTCGTACTGTGTAGGTATATGTAGGTTGAAGTAGGCGAACGTTGGGAACCCCTGCGGGCGCACAGCTTAAACCAAACCCACCGCCGCAGAGCGGAGCGTCGCATTCGCAAGAGAAAGAACCCCAAGATGGCACTTCCACGAGACTACCGTAGCTTTGCTGAGTTCGAGCGCGAGGAGCTCCGGCCGGACATGCGCATTGGCTGGACCGTCGATGAGCTAGAGGAATCGGGTCACCACGAGCTGGACTTCGATTTGGATCCGTTCGAAGCCGCGCTCCAGCAGGCGGAGGCGGAGGAATTCGAAGACGAGGAATAAAAAGGGGGTATTTTCACTCGCCATCCGTCCGACGCCGACGGAAGCACCGCGCCCGCGCTCTTGACCTGAGTAGCGACGCGGTGGCAAAAAAGCCCGTTCTACAATGCAGGTCAACATGAACCGGCTGAGCCCGGTGTTGGTTGAGTTTGACGTGCAGGTCGCCGCGGAGCGTGTGCGCGCTGAGCTCGACAAGGCTTACAGCGCGGTGGCAAAAAACGCCAAGATCCGGGGCTACCGACCCGGCAAGGCGCCGCGTCGCGTGCTCATGCACATGTACGGAGCGCGCATCGCCGATGACGTGGCCCAGCGCCTGGTGGATGAAACCTTTCCTCAAGCGGTGAGCCAAGAGAACGTTCAGCCGGTTAGCAACCCCGCTATCGAAAGGCAGAAGCTCACTGAGACAGAGCCGTTTTCTTACAAGGCGAGGGTTGAAATCATCCCCAAGATCGAGTCGGTGATTTACGAGGGCCTGCCGGCCACGCGACCCAAATCGGAAGCCACCGACGAACAGATCGAGCGCGAGGTAGCCCGCTTGCGCGGAGAGCATTCGACGCTGGTGGCGCCGGATCCGCCGCGGCCGGCAGCCAACGGCGACGTGGTGGTCATCGACTTCACCGTCACGGTGGCGGGCCGTTTGGTGCGCGACGCCGGCGCCTCGGATCTGCAGGTGGAGCTCGGGGCTGGGAGCCTGTTTTCCGCAATCGAAGAAGCCTTGTCAGGGAAGAGCGTCGGCGAAGAGACCACCGCCGAAGTGGAGCTGCCCACCTCCCACGCACATCCGCGTCTGCGAGGAAAGCGGGCCACCTTCAGTATCTCGGTCAAGGACATCAAGCGGCGCGTCCTGCCGGAAGCGGACGACGAATTCGCGAAAGACTTGGGTGAATTTGAGACCCTTGCAGAGTTAAGGGAACACCTGAAAAAGGGAGTTGAAAAGCAATTAAGCCAAGAGGTTTCAGGAGCAGTTGCGGAGCAGTTGGTACGCGAACTGGCCCGGGCCAACCCGGTGCCGGTCCCGCCGTCGCTGGTCGAGCGACAAGCGCGCATCTCCGAGCAGGAGGTGCTGACACGCGCGCGCAGTCAGGGCCAGCAAGTGAGCGGAGTCGGCAGCGAACTGCGCGAGCAGATTCGCCGCGAGAGCGAGGTAAAGGTTCGCGCGGGGCTGCTGATGGCAGAAATCGCTAAAAAAGAGGGCATCCAGATCGGAGAAGCGGAAATCGAGGAGGGTTTGAAGGAGCTGGCGGAGCAAACTGGAAAGAACCTCGCCAAGCTCCGGGTGGAATACCGCGACCCGAAACAGCGAGAAATGCTGCTGGGAATGCTGCTCGAGAACAAGGTGCTCGACATCATCGAAGCTCGGGCCAAGATTGAAGAAAAATAGGAGCCCCATGCCGAAAAGACCCGAGACCCGAGGTGACGCCCTAAAGATACTCGAGCAGGATGACGGCGGACGAATTCCGCCCGCCGGCAACATCATTTACCCGCACGTGGTGGAGACCACCCACCGCGGGGAACGCACCTGGGACATATTCAGCCGCCTGCTCAAAGATCGCATCATCTTTCTGGGCAGCACCGTCGATGACGATGTCGCCAACATCATCATCGCTCAGTTTCTCTTTCTGGAGAGCGAAGATCCAGACAAGGATATTCAGCTCTACATTAACTCGCCAGGCGGGGTGGTGACCGCCGGACTGGCCATCTATGACACCATGCAATACGTCCGATGCCCGGTGAGCACGATCTGCATTGGACAGGCTGCCAGCATGGGCGCTCTTTTGCTCGGAGCCGGGCATCGCGGACGCCGTTACGCGCTTCCGCACTCTCGGATCATGATTCATCAGCCTCTGGGAGGCGCCCGGGGCCAGGCGACCGATATCGAGATTCAGGCCAGGGAAATCCGGCACGCGAAGGACGTGGTGGCGGACATTCTGGTGCGCTGCACCTCCAAGCCGCGCGAAGACATCATGAGGGACATCGAGCGAGACTTTTACATGGGCCCGGCCCAGGCCAAAGAATACGGGCTTATCGACGAGATCTTCGAACACAAGGAAAAGAGGCGCTCTGCCACATAAGCCCGTCCGCCGGAGTCTTTGGCGCCTTGGGGTGCCGGGGGCCTGGTCGGTTCTTTGCAGCGCTCGGTGCTCAGGGGCTTCGCCGGGGCTTCCCCTCGGGGCCTTGAGCTCGATAACCTTGCGGGCGGACGTGCTGGGCTTTACAATTCTCGCGAGAATTAACCACTCTTTCGGGCGGTTTGCCCGCCCCAGGCCTCTGCGAGCGGCAAGTGCCGGCTCGCCTGGATCGAAACCGAGCCCTAACCGGCTCGCGACGAGTTAGGACAGTCAGTGGAGCGACGCCGAGAAGACTCAAACGGCAACCTTTGCTGCTCCTTTTGCGGGAAATCGCAAAAGGAAGTGAAAAAGCTAATCGCGGGCCCCCAAACCTACATTTGTGACGAGTGCATTGCGCTCTGCAATGACATCATCGCCGAAGAGGTGGAGAAGGATGAGCCCAGCAGCGGCAGCGACCCGATTCCGAAACCGGTCGAGATCAAGTCGATTCTCGATGATTGGGTGGTGGGGCAGGACCGTGCCAAGAAGATCCTGTCGGTGGCGGTGCACAACCATTACAAGCGCATCGAC
>DASXTY010000213.1:0-5408 GCA_036505155.1 Polyangiaceae bacterium
CGCGACCCACGCCGGCTTGAGCGCCACCAGTTCCAGATCGGGCGCGGCATCTGCGAGTCGCGTAGCTTTGGTGATCCCCCGCGCTCCGTCGCCGAGCGAAACGGAGTACCATGCCCGCCGACTGCCCTCAGTCGCCGCCCACACCGCCACCGAGCCGGCCGATTGCCGAGCCAGATAAGGACCAAAGGTGCCCGCAGGCACGGCTGCAATCTCGGAGAAGGACAATGTCGGGACGGGCTCGGACTGCCCCGCTCCTCGGACGACGCTCCTGGGAGTCGGGTGCGGCAGAGCCGGCCGCTGCGATGTTGGGGCGGAAGAGCAGGCGACGGCTAGCGCGGCGAGGAGCCAACATTTCTTAGGGCGGGGCACGGGAGGCGTCACGGTCATTACCAGCCTGTACCTCCTACCAGGCTGTTCCTCCGCCCGCCTCTTATGGAACCCTTCAGCCCGGGTTCGCTCTCGGAGCCCTTCCCGGAGGCGAAAAGCCTTGCACCCCGTGCCCCATCGAGGTTCGTCCGCGGGTTCGGGCTTGTTTGGCGACCAACGGGAAAATAAGCTCTCGTGGTGAGTCAGGCCGAATGAACAGTCTCTCCAAGCGCCAGATCGCGAGCCTCGCGCTGCTCGCCGTTGGCGCTGCCATCGTCCTGGCCATGGGTAACGCCATAAAGCGAGACTTTCTGATTCCGACTTTGGCGATGCTGGCCTTTGGAGCTGTCGCCATCTGGCTTTCGGATGGGGGTGGCGTGTCCGAAGCGCAGCTGTTCCGACCAATTCAGGGTGCTCTGCGTCGCGTGCTCGAGGGCAAAAAACCGGAGCTTCCGGCCGACGCTTCGACTGAGCTCCGGAATGTTTTCGACGATCTCGGGGACTTACATGAAACGCTGCTCGAGAGCGACCAGCAGCTCGAACAGCGACGCGGCGAGACCGACCAAGCGGCTGTCGCAGTGACGGATTCCTTGAGACAGCTCACGGAAGGCATCGCGGAGCAGATGGACAGCGCTGAGCAGACGGCCCGGCACGTGAGGGAGACCAGCGCGTCGTTTCGGGAAATCACGCAACACGTCCAGATGCTCTCCACCAGCGCCGAGGAATCCAGCTCCTCGATTTTGGAGATGACCACTACCAACGACCAGGTTTCGAACAACATTGCGGAGCTCGCCTCGAGCGTGCGCGACATGGTCGCTTCCATCGAAGAGATGGCGTTTTCCATAAAAGAAGTGGCGAAAAACGTGGATGCGCTCTCGCTCACCGCCGAAGAAACCAGCTCCAGCATGAACCAGATGGACGTCTCCATCGATCAGGTTCAGTCCAACGCCAACGAGACAGCACGGCTTTCCGAAGAGGTGGCGCAAGACGCCGAGCGCGGCGCCGAGGCCATTCTGAAGACCATCGGCGAAATCTACCGCATCAAGGAGAGCAGCCAGGAAGCGGTGGCCGTCATCTCGAACCTCGGTTCGCGTATCGACGCCATTGGACAAATCCTCAACGTGATCGACGAAGTGGCGGAGCAGACCAACTTATTGGCCCTGAACGCGGCCATCATCGCGGCCCAAGCCGGCGAACATGGAAAGGGCTTCGCGGTGGTGGCCGACGAGATCAAAGACCTGGCAGAAAGGGCTGGCGCCAGCACCAAAGAAATCGCCGACCTCATCAAGACCATCCAGTCCGAAAGCAAAAATGCCATTTTGGCCGTCGAGCGCGGCGCTCAAAACGTGGAGCGCGGGGTGGAGGTTTCCAACGAGGCGGAACGAGCTCTGAAGAAGATCCTCGAGAGCTCCCAGAAGAGCACCAACATGGTGCGCGCCATTGCCCGATCCACGGTGGAGCAGTCTCGTGGCAGCAAACAGGTCACCGATTCCATCGGCCGCATTGCCGAAACCGTTCAGCAAATCGCAGCCGCCACCTCGGAGCAGGCCCGTGGCTCCGAAATCATCATGAAAAGCGGAGAAAAGATGCGCGCCATCGCGCTTCAAGTGGAGCGCTCCAGCCAGGAACAAAATCGCGGCGGCCGGCAAATCACGCAAGCCATCGAAAACATCAACAGCATGATCAGCCACCTCAACAACACTCAGCGCGCGCAGACCCGCGGCGCCGAACAGGCGCTCGCCTCCGCCGTCAAGATTGAAGAGGCAGCCCGCCGTCAGGACACCGCGCTCAGGGAGCTCGTCACCAATACCGAGCGCCTCCGTCAGCTGGTGATGAGTTAGAAATGCAACGAGCGCATTGCCGCCAGCAAATATTGACCGGCCTCGTTTCGCCAGCGCGGCGTAGTCTTCGCCGGATCATCGGAAAAGCGGGTGGCATCCCAGTCGGCCTCGAGCTCCGCGGCCAGCGCAACGTGTTCTCGCGCCACCTCTGGTTGCCGGAGCGCGCCGGGGACGAGCGCGAGGCGGCAACAGTGCACCGCAGTGCGCGCGGAGAGCCGCATGACGTCCCACCAATCCTGGTGCTTCGGAACCGTGACCCCTTCCGTTCCAGCCAGTAGCGCCGTCCCGACTTGCACGCTCCGCTCGGCCATTGCTCGCTGCTTCTGGTTGAGCACGCTATCGCCCATCGCAGCCTCCAAATGCCCGTAGGCACACTGCACCAGGCCCAGTTCCGCGCACAATCGCAGCACTCGGCCATCGTCAGACTCGAACAGCGCCTCCGCCATTTTTACATCGAGCGCCGTCCCGGCGAGCTCCCCATCTGATTGAAGCTGCAACGCGCCGAATGCGAGCGCGTGGTACATCGCGCGCTGCAGGTGACGGTACGGATGCCACACCGTGTTGAGCAAGCCAGCTGCGCCATGCCGCGCCGCGTGACGCGTCATCATCGCGATGTTGTCGAGATTATCGCGATGGCCGTGGCAGCGCGTTGTCCAGCAGGAAGCGGCAGGCGCCACGACCACATCACTAAACCCTGCCACCTTCAAAGCGGCGAGACCTGCGTCTCCGGCATCGGGCGAATATTGCCAGTCAACTGCGATGGCGCTCTTGTCCACAGCCGCGCGAATCCGCGGGTCCTTTACCAAATGGTCAGCCCACAACATGGGCCGCCGGCCGAGGTCTTGCACCGCGCCAATCAGCCCGTTGACATATCCGCTCCACAGCGCCGACGAATCCTCGATCCCGCGCTGCTTGCAGAAAGGACCGAGGTTTACCTCGTCACAACCGATGTGAATTATTTCGGATCCAAAACAGTTGTCCACCGCCGCCAAAAGCCCTCGCATGAGCTCTTTGGTCTCTTCGCTGGTGGGATCCACGGCGCTAAACTCGATGACGTCGCTCCCGGGATCACCGATGAAACATGGTCCGTAGCGCGGGTGCTTCGCAAGATACCGCGTGTGTCCGAAGCACTCGAGCTCCGGGATGATACGCACCCCATGCTGCTGCCCATGTGCCACGAGCTCGCGTACTTCCAGTGCGCTCAGCGCGTGGGGAGCCGCCAATTCCTCGAAACCCGGCAAGCTCACCGAAAGGCCGTGATCGTCAGAGAAGTGGAACAGCAGCGTGTCGAGCCCCCAGCTCGCCAGCACCCCTACCAGCTCGAAATAATACCGGTGTTGCTCAACCAGTCGGCTCGCATCGATCAGCACGCCGCGCATTGGCGAAGTTGCGATCTAGCCTCGTTAGCGGCCGCGCTCGTCCTATTCACGGCGTTCGTCATGGATCGATGACCTTACAATCACTCTCACATGCACGTCTACGTCTTACCGGCGCCGGACCCGCACGTGCAGCTACTCACTGAGCAGTTCGTGTAAATACACAGCAAGGCCTGGTACGCGCACGGGGTGCCAGTCGCAGGCGGCGGGGTTGGGCAGTTCGGCGACGACGTCATGCAGCCCACGAGACCCCCCATACCTCCGCCTCCGCCGGTCGCGCCGCCGGTAGCTCCCGCCCCACCGCTGCCTCCCGTCACACCACCCATGCCGCCGGTCCCGCCGCCCTTACCGCCCGTTGCAACGCTGCCCCCGGTCGACCCACCGGTCCCGCCGGACGCGCGGCTTCCGCCTGTGCCACCGCCTCCGGCGGTCCCACTCGATCCGGCGCTCCCGCCGGTGCCGCCCGCACCGCCCGGGCTACCGCCTATGCAGTGCGCGCCGCCGGTTTCACTGCAGCCATTGGAACATTCGACCGAGCTGTAACCGGCTCCGTGGCTGTCGCAGGTGAGCAAGGCGGCGCGCACACAGAGCGAAGTCTGCGGTGCGCAGACTTTCGCCGCGCACTTCCCGGTGTCGCAATAGGATGAGA
Organism: Polyangiaceae bacterium; assembly: GCA_036505155.1. Taxonomy (GTDB): domain Bacteria; phylum Myxococcota_A; class Polyangia; order Polyangiales; family Polyangiaceae; genus DASXTY01. The sequence goes on from DASXTY010000213.1 coordinate 4,233, forward strand.
CCGGGCAGTCGACGTCTTTGAGACACTCCGCGCAGTACCCGTTGGTCCTATCACACAGCTGACCCAAGGAGGCGCAGTCCTTGTCGGACGCGCACGTCAAGCGACAAAGCGAGGTGACGCACACACTCGAGCTCTGGCAGTCGCTATTCGCGGCACACTCCACACAGCGCCATTTAGTCGGATCGCAAACTTGGTTCGTGGGGCAATCGCGCGAGTTGATGCAAGGGACAAACGGCTGGCAGACTCCTCCCGAGCAGAGCGCACCAGAGACACAATCAGTGTCCATCCGGCAGCCAACGCACACCTTGCGACTCGTGTCACAGAGCTGACGCGAAGGAGTGCAGTCCTTGTCGCTGGCACAGGGCGTCGCGCTCGGGGCGCCGCCGCTGGTAGCGCCAGCACCCCCGCCAGTCCCGCCGGTGTCGCCGGTGTCGGGTTCGGCAAGTCTCGCGGAACTGCAGGAGCCGACAGACGCGAACGACGCGAGCCCAATACCGCAGACAAAGAACCCGAGGTGCCCGCGCACGACCGAAGATTACTCCGCGGATGACCCAGGTCAACGGGAGCAGCTCTAATGGTGAGCCGGCCGCGGTCTTGGCGCTTGAGGAACTCCCACCCTCGAGCGCATGCGCGATGCTGGCGCGGCGATCACAATCGAAGCCCCATATTCGCCAGCACTCGCCGGCCGCCCACCACCCGTTTCGCGGCGGGCTCTTCTGAAAACCTCCGACGCACTTCGAAGCTCAAGCCAAGCTGGAGCGGGAAGCCCTCGGGGACAAGCCAAGCGGAGGCTCCGTACTCGAGCGCGGTTTCGGACAAGTGAACATCGTAGTTAACCAGCTCCTGTGCGCGGTCGAGGCCTTCGATGGAAGAGAGCCACGCGTAGGCGAGCTCGCCACGCAGTGCGAACGGCTCGAGCCCCACTTCCGCTTCTGCTCGATGGGTGAAACCATAGCCATAGAAGTAGCCCTCCCGCTCCAGCACCGTCTTGCTCCGCACCCCCAAAATGGCGATGCTCGCGTAGTCGAAGCTCGCCGCGCTCATGCTTCCCAGGCTCGGGTAGCCACGGACCGATATTGCCGAATGCAGCGGGCCCCTGGCCGCCGAAAGCTCGAGAGCCAGTCCCGGGAAAAGTAACAGGCCTTGGCGATCGTCGAAGCCGAAGGTCCCGTCATG
>DASXTY010000214.1:0-3040 GCA_036505155.1 Polyangiaceae bacterium
GACGAGGTGGTGGCGGTGGGCGCCGCCATTCAAGGTGCAGCGCTGGGAGGCCAAATTGACGAGGTCTTGCTGCTGGACGTAACTCCGCTCTCGATCGGGGTTGAGACCGGCGGCGGAGTTTCTACCAAGCTCATCCCTCGCAACACCACCATCCCCACCGAAAAAAGCGAAGTCTTCACCACCAGCGTGGATAACCAATCCTTTGTTCCGGTTCATGTGCTTCAGGGCGAGCGCGACATGGCTGCAGACAATCGAAGTCTGGCTCGTTTCGAGCTCAGCGGGATTCCCCCGGCGCCCCGCGGGGTACCCAAGATTCAGGTCATGTTTCAGATCGACGCCAATGGCCTCTTGTCCGTGAAAGCCACGGATATGGGGACCGGGCGGTCTCAAGCGGTAGGCGTTCAGCCGAGCTCGGGCCTCACCACCGAAGAAGTGGAAAAGCTGGTGGTCGAAGGGGAAAAATACAAGGAGAGTGACGTGCTGCGCCGCGAGCTCGCCGAGCTCAGCAATCAAGCGGAGACATTGATCTATACGACCGAGCAGGCACTCGAGGCCTATGCGGATCTGTTGAGCGAAGAGCACGCCAAAGAGGTGAGCCAGCACGTGGACCGTTTGCGGCGCGCACTCGAGAGCGGGGCGGACTTCACATCCATCCGGGACGCTTACGCTCAGCTGGAGAACGCCACTTTTGCCCTGGCGGAGGCCATGTATGGGTCCGAGCCGAGCTAGTGTCCTGAGTCAAAACATGAACACTTTCGGCCGTTATCAATTGGTCGCTTCGCTGGGCCGGGGGCGATTGACCGAAGCCTTCAAGGCCAAGAGCTTCGGCATCGAGGGCTTCGAAAAGACGCTGGTGGTCAAATGCGTTCACCCCGAATTGGCTCAAGACCAGGCTTTTGCTCAGGCGTTCGTGGGTGAGGCCAAGCTCGCGGTTCGCTTGAGCCACGCCAACATCGTTCAAGTGTTCGACGCGGGGTGCGTGGAAGAAGACGGTCGGAGCACCTATTTTCTCGCCACCGAACACGTCGCCGGTCTGACCTTGCGGTCGATCTGGGAGCGCTGCGGGTTTCAACCGCTGCCCGTCCACTTGTGCTTGCACGTGGCCAGTGAACTCGCCAAGGCGCTCGATCACGCGCATCGCCGCTCGGATAACCGCCACAAGCCGCTCGGCATCGTTCACGCAAACCTGAGTCCCGACAATGTGTTTTTGAGTTGGAATGGCGATGTCAAAGTGAGCGACTTCTGTCTGGCGCGGGCGCTCGCCCGGTTGCCCCATCGCTTGCCCGAGCACGATGGCCCCCATTTGAGCCCCGAGCAGCGCTTGGGCCAAGCCGCACTGGCGCAGAGCGACGTTTTTGCTCTCGGGTCAATGCTTTACCGGTTGCTCACCGGGCAAAACCCGTTCGTTCCCGGCAGCTCCGAAGAGGTTCTCCAGCAAATCGAGCGCACCGACTTCACGCGATCCGGGCTCCCCCGTGAGCTTCGCGAGTTGGTCGAGCGCGCCTTGGCGTTTCCCGCCGACGAGCGCTTCGAGAGCGCATCCCAGTTTCACGAATCGCTTTTGATGACAAGTTATGCCAGTCCCAAGCGCTTTTCTTCCCAGGACCTGGCCGAGTTCGTCGAAAGGTTTCGCGAGCCTCCTTCCGACTCGGCGGAAACAGCGGGTAGCGTCCTAGCGGGACCGAATCTGCAGTCGGTTCCGCCGCCGAGCATGCACGTCGACGCCGGTTCGGGCCGCGCACGCTCCTGGCCCCCGCTCGCCGACATGAGGGATCTCACTGTCCTCTCGCTGCGGCTCGGAAATGTTCCGGTGCCCGCCGCAATGCGCAAACGCGCCAAACAGATCGTCGAGCGGTACGGCGGGCACATCCTGGCCGAAAGCAGCCGCGAGCTGGACGCTGCCTTTGGCCTCGAGCGCACCGACGCGCGGGACACCGAAAGCGCAGCTCGCTCGGCATTGGTGTTGGTGCGCATGTTGGGTTCGGCGGAGTCGGAGCCGTCCGCAGGCATTGATTCGGGTCGGCTGCGCGCCGGGGCAGAAGGGCCTTTCCGAGAGGGCGGGGCCGGTGACGAGCTGCTCGGTTCCGCGCGACGCCTAGCTCATTTGGTTCCAGGTCGGGTTGCCGTTTCCGAGTCGGTTGCTGTCAACTTGCGAACGGCGTTCGGTTCCGAGCCGGTGCCGGCCGAGTCAGCAGCCCGGTTGCTTCAGGATACTCACGCCCCGCCGTTGGGCCGCTTCGTGGGACGGCACAGCGAGCTTTCGGAGCTGGGTCAGCGGCTATTGGAAGCCGGTCGCGGAAAGGTGCAAGTCGTGGGACTCGTGGGGGAGCAGGGGATTGGCAAAACGCGACTGCTTTTGGAGATTGAACGCCGCATCAAAAAGAGCGGGCTGAATATCGGGTTTTATTGCGCGTCGTGTCCGCCGTGCGGGTCGCAAACACTGGAAGGCGCGCTCTTGCCGATGCTCCGCACACTTTGCAGCGTACGCGAGTCGGATTCGGCGGCACGACTCGGGGCGATCGAACCGAGTTTGCGGGCACTCGGGCTGCGCGACGAAGAAGTCGATGCGCTGCTCGCGGAACTGGGTGCCTCGCCCATGGGAGCTGGGCTTTCCGATCGGGCTCCGCTGCGCGCCGCAGTGCGCCGAATGCTCTTGCGACTGTCTGAGGACCGCCCCCATATTTTTGCTTGGGACGACGCGCAGGAGATGGACGCGGATTCCGCCAGCCTGCTTTCGAGCTTCGTCGAGCGACTTGGGCATGCTCCCGCCATGCTCCTGCTCAGCGCGCGGCCGGGCGGCGCCGCACATTACCGAAGCATCGTGGGCTACTCGGAGTTCCCCCTCCATTTGCTCCCGGAGCACGACGTCCGGAGGCTCATAGCTCAGGAGCTCGGGGTGGATAAAGTCCCGGACCGGCTATTTTACTTCATCCAGGAGCGCGCGGCGGGCAATCCCATGTTCATTGTGGAGCTTTTGACCGAGGCGAAACAGTCCGGCGCCATTGTCATCGAAGGCGGCCGAGTGGAGCTCAGTAGACTG
>DASXTY010000215.1:0-2360 GCA_036505155.1 Polyangiaceae bacterium
CAAAGAAACGAGCGAAGGGCATGTCCAGCGGTGCATCGTCGAGCGCAACCGCCGACAGGTGGCGGAGCAAGGGGAGCTCGCGCGGCCCGAGCGCACCCGAGCTTTCCAAGTGGGGGAGCGCTGACCGCATGACGGCCAGGATCTCCAGGCATTCGAGGGTCGCGCCTTCCATCCGGCGCGTGGATTCGGTGACTCCCAGACCGAGCCCCAAGAGGTGCCCGAAACGGCCGGTGCGCCCGCCGTTGCAGGTGACGTCGAGATCACCAACGCCCGGCAAACCGAGCACGCTTTCTGGATCGCCGCCCAGGAGCTCGACCACCCGCCGCATCTCCACGGTCGCCTGCGCGAAGACCGCCGCTTCGTAGTTGTGCATGGCGATGCTTCCCGTTGGGCCTCCGCCGCGCTCGTGCAATCCGGCGCCGAACGCGATGCCCATGGCAAACGCGTTTTTGAGCGCTGCGCAAACCTCCACTCCGACCGCGTCTTTGCTGGTCCACACGTGATAGTAGCTCCATGGGAAAAAGGCGGCTGCTGACTGCGCCGATACAAGGTCTCTACCGGCGAAGACCACGCAGGTTTGCACGCGCCTGGCGAGCTCTCCTGCAATGCAGGGCCCAGCGATGCTCACCGGGTGAATCCCATCGCGTACCGCGGCCGGCAGGCCGCTCACCAGTACATCGGGCAAGATGCGGAGCTCAGCTCCGTCCCAGTCGAGCCCCTTCGACACCATGAGAATCGGTAAGTCTGGACTAACGTAAGGGGTGAGCTGCTGCGCTGCCCAGCGCACTCCGGCGGAGCTCACACCCAATACCAGAAGCTCTGCTCCTCGGATTGCCGTTTCGAGCTCTTCGAATGGATGAGCGACAATGGAGCGGGGCAGCTCGAGACAGAGTTTCGGATGGGGTGCACCTTGCTCCAGGGAATCGATGACATCGCGATCGAGATGGGTGCCGATTAGGCGAACCTCATGTCCGGCGTCAGCCAGTGGAACCGAGAGCGCGCTCCCCATCATGCCGGCTCCCAGGATGGCTACTCTCCGCGTCATCGTCAGGGCATACTAGGCTGTTTACCGGTTTGGCCCGAGGGGACTCTTCCCCGAACCAAGCGTGCCGGGCAAGTTGAGAAGCTCCGACCAGCCCGACGCAAGTGATGAAGGGACGCCGGGCGGCAGCGCCGGAAGCTTGCTGAGATCCAGACCGGGGATCTCGATGGGACGAAGCCCGCACCCGACACCGATCCTGCGATCCACGCGCGCGCCGGCGAGGTCCCGGCTGTCGGCGTCGATCCTAACGCTGATGGCGACCGAGCCGATGGTCCATTGTCGGGCCGCGCTCCCCGCCAGTTGGCCCGCCAGCTGCCCTAGCAATTGGCCCAAGCGCGACTCGGCGACGGCCCCGGCCAGAGCCGCGCAAGGCAGCGATCCGTGGAGGTCGAGCTGGATTTGCGCGTGGTCGCTCATGCGGGTGATGCTCCCAGTGCCTTTTAGCTTGAACTTAGCGGCGGTGACCTCGACGTCTTGCAACGTGACTACGCGTCGGTCTTTGGAAATCACGAATTTTGAGCTGAACGTGGTGACGTCGCCGAAGATGAAACCGTCGAGCTCGACCGGGTGTGGAGGAACAAAGCCCTTGAGCTGAATTTGCAGAGTCCCGGTGATCAGATCCTGACCTTGTTCAGGCTGAAATTCCAAGTGCGCGCCCCCGCTTGCGATGACGCTTTGTAGCGGGATTTTGACGCCGAAGGGATCGGCGAGCTCCGTGATGTCCGTGGGGACTAATGTGATGTCGGCGCTCGGCCGGGCCTGCGTGTGTTGGATGCGCACCCGGACCGGAGCCTTTTCCAGGTCCGGGCGTCCGAGCCCGAGCGCGACGGTCGACTGGTCTGCCTTCCACTGAGCCCCGACAGTGCCCAGCGAAGCGCCCGACACCATAGCTCGATCAGCTTGAAACGAGCCGCCGTCGTCAGTGTGCAGCACCCGTCCCCCCTCCATCACCAGCCAGGGCGACTGCCCTGGAGCGGAGCGCCATGCGATGTTCATGCCCGTGGCGCCTAACGGAAGAGAATACACGCGGGGAAAATCTTTGCTCCACTCCGTCAATTCGAGCGCGAGGGCGGCCACCGAGCCTTCGAGTTGCAGATAGACGCCGCTGAGCTCGATCCGTTCCGGCTCGAGGCCGGTGAGATGCACGGTAATGTGCTCGGCTCGGCCACGGAGCCCGGTCACACCGCTCAGCGAAAACCCCGCATCGTGTATCTCTACCGTATGGAGATCGAAGTCGACGGAACCGGGCTCGAGCAAAATCCCGCGCGCGCCGGCCTCTCGAATCACGCGCGCCTTCACCCACGGCCGTATTGCGAGC
>DASXTY010000216.1:0-2876 GCA_036505155.1 Polyangiaceae bacterium
GGTTCCGTTCAAAATCGCGTGCACGCTGTCCACTCGATCGCTTACCAGCGATTCGCGCAAGGTGCGAATCAATGGAATGCCGCCCCCAACCGACGCCTCGAACGCCAAATCCACTCCGCGAGCGGTAGCCTGTTCGATGAGGCGCACCCCGTGTTTCGCAATCAGCAGCTTGTTGGCGGTGACCACGCTTTTGCCGTTCGAAATAGCCCGCTCGATGTATTGTTTGGCCGGCTCCTCTCCGCCCATCACTTCCACCACTACATCCAGCTGTTCGTCGCCGAGCAACACCGTTGGATCGGCGGTGATCCACGCGGGGTTACATTCCGGCACCCGCTCTTTGGCCGGTTCTCGCACCAATACTCGACGGATCTCGAGGGGCGCACCGATCCGGGCCGCGAGCGAGTCGCGGTTTTCCTCGATCAAGCGTAGAACTCCCCCGCCGACGGTTCCACATCCGAGCAAACCAATCCGCACCGGGCTCTTGTCTCTTGGGGCGTTCAGTGCGACCTCCATGATTCGGCGGGCCTGGTCTGGATTGGCCGGCGGGGTTCGACACTCGCGCGGGCAAGCGACCGCGGTCAAGGGAGCCTCGCGGAAGGCTCCCGGACGGGCAAAGAATCATGCGGTTATTGATGCGCGATCGGGTCGAGACGCGCTCCAGCAGACCAAACGACTTGCGCGACGGGCTCCCGGAGCGCTGGAATCCGGCCATGAAGTCCCTCCGTGCACCGTCGAGCGCACCCGTTTCGAGGCTCGCCACTCCAAGACGCAGTCACTCGAAAACATCGCGCGCACAAGGCCCACGAACCTTGAGCATCGACATCGGAGGCACCGGCATCAAGATGATGGTTCTCGACGCTGCGGGAAAGCCATTGAACCGCCACGCGCGCGAGCTCACCCCCAAGCCCGCGCATCCGCCGGCGGTACTGGCCGTCATCGAAAGCATGTTGGAACGCCAGCCGCCTTTCGAACGCGTCTCGGTCGGCTTCCCCGGGGTAGTGCAAAATGGGATCACTCGAAACGCGCCTAACCTGGACAACCCCTCCTGGACCGACTTCCCGCTCGAGCGCAGACTCCGCGCGCTGGTGCACCGACCGGTTCGAGTGATCAACGACGCGGACCTGCTCGGTTATGCTGTGGTACGAGGACGTGGGTTGGAAATGGTGATCACGTTGGGGACAGGAATGGGAACGGCGCTGTTTCTGGATGGCAAGCTGGTCCCAAACCTGGAGCTGGGGCACCACCCTCTGCACCAGGGAAAAACCTACGAAGACCGAATCTCAGATGCGGTTCTCAAGCGAATTGGAAAGAAGCGCTGGCTCAAGCGGGTGTGGAAAGCCATCCAGCGGCTCGAGCCCACCTTCAACTACGATGCGCTGTACGTGGGCGGCGGAAACGCCAGGCTTCTCGGCAATGAGCTACCTCCCAAAGTGGAATTATTCGACAACGCCAAAGGATTGCAGGGCGGGATTCGATTGTGGGCGAAGAGCGGGACTCGGTAGTGGCCATACCCGGGCCGAACATCAGCCTTACCATGCCGAGACGGAGTTTTGCCGCATTTGGAATCGGTGGTAGCTAGTGGGGCTCCAAAAGCGGCCCTTCGGCCACTGACCGGGCAGGTGCTTATGACGGAGCGTCAACATTGGAATCGAGTCGTGATGGGTCTTGGGTTGGGTTTGGGGCTCCTGTCGCTGTGCTTCTCCTGCGGCGGGAGCAAAAAAAGCGAGGCGCCAAAAGCGCAAGCCACGTGCGAGGCGGTGGGGGGTTGCCCTCTCGGCTGCCAGGCGGGGATCGGCTGCGTGCAGTGTCGGATGGACACGGACTGCCCGGCGACGAAGCCGCACTGTGTGGTGGGAAGTTGCGAAGTATGCGCAACCAATGCTGATTGCAGCACGGGGTATGGGTGCTTCCCTGGAAGTCACCTGTGCGCAATCGCCTGCACCGCAACCAGCTGTGGCGCCAATGAGCCGTTCTGCGATGCGGCTAGCGGCCGGTGCCTCGGCTGTCGGAGCAATGCCGATTGTTCGACGGCCACCGGACACCCGGTGTGTGATGCAACGCGATTCGCTTGCGTCACGTGCGGCCGGAACGAGGATTGCCCGGCGCCGCGCCACGTTTGCAATCTCCGTAACGGAGAGTGCGAACAATGCCTGATAGATTCGGATTGCTCGGCGGGTTACATCTGCGGTAGCGATCACCAGTGTCACCCCGCCTGCCACTCGAACACGGATTGTCTGGCGACCCCGCAAAAGCCGATTTGCGACGTCACCGGGGGTCACTGTGGGGAGTGCGCCACCGATATGAGTTGCACCGTCGCGCGGCCCCACTGTTCACCGAGCTTCCAATGCGTGCAATGCCTCCAGGACAGCCAGTGCGCCTCGACCGCGCCGGTTTGCTTGAACCAGTCCGATTGCGTCCAGTGCATCACCGACACGCAGTGCGCGTCGGTTTTGGGACTTCCCCACTGCTATTCCAACCGGTGCGTGGAGTGCAACGACAGCACCCAGTGCACCGACCCACTGCGACGAACCTGCAATAATAATCGCTGCCTTTGAGGGCGGATTTTGAACTGAATCTAATTCGACGGCGGCTGCGAAGTGGCTTCGCGGGCGACCGAGTCCACGTAACTTGGAGAAGGTTGAGGCAAGCTTTCGAGAGCCGCCTCCAGCACCTCATCTAATCGGTTCACGAACACGAACTCGAGCTCGTCCCGAACCTCCCGGGGCACTTCTTCCAGATCCGGCTTGTTGCGCTCGGGCAAGATCACGCGTTTTATGCCCGCGCGATGTGCCGCCAGCGTCTTTTCTTTCATTCCGCCGATGGGCAGCACCCTGCCGCGCAAGGAGATTTCCCCGGTCATAGCCACGTCGTGGCAC
>DASXTY010000217.1:0-4467 GCA_036505155.1 Polyangiaceae bacterium
ATCCAGAGAAGCGTCGACCCGTCAGCGGAGACGGCAATCATTCCTGCGCCGCCGCTCCGAGCAGGCTCGGTGGCAAACGGAGTCCAGTTTGCGCCGGCGTCGGTGGAGAACGCGCCGCGCCTGCCGGTGCTATTCGTTCCCACGCGGGCGATGAAGGCCGGCACCTTTCGTTTTTGGGATCGTGCTTCCACACTGCTTCGTTGGTGACATCGCTCGGGCCCGGCAAGTTGCCGTAACTCAAATACAAGATACCGGAGGAGTCGAACCCGCCGTGGCTCGGCATGAGACCCGCTGGCTGGCCGGGCACGGCCTTCCAGGTCTCTCCCGCGTCCGTGCTTCGATATAACCCCGCTCCGGGGATCGCCACTCCGGCGTACAGGACCGGTGTGGCTTTGCCGCTCGCGCCGCTTTTTGCGTTGAACGCCACGAACGCGATCCCCACTCCGAGCGGCTCCTCCTTGATGGGGAAGTCGACGGAATTCCAGTGGACGCCCGAGTCGACGCTCTTCCACAGGCCCGCCTTGCGCGTGCCGAAGAAAAGAATGCTCGGCAGGTTTGGGTCGACCGCCATCCGTTCGCCGGTGGAGCGCCCATTTTCGTTGCCACCGTTTTTGAACGGAATGTCGGTGCGCTGCCAGCTATTGCCGCGGTCGTTCGAGCGAAGCAGCGCGCCCTTACCGGCCCACGACGCGGTGTACGTTCCCACCGCCATGTAGACTTTGTTGGGGTCCACCGGATCGGGTGCGATGCTCTCGATGCCCAGAAAGTTGTTGTCGTCGCGGCCGAACATATCGGTGATGGGGATCCACTGGTTTGCGGAGGGGCTCCATCGGTATGCGCCGCCCACGTCCGTGCGCGCGTAGACGAGATCTTTCTCCGCCGGGCTGAAGATCACGCCGGTTACGAAGCCTCCGCCGAGGATGGTCACGTTTTTCCAAACGTAGGGTCCGGTCGGAACGCTGGACGGGCCGTTCGCGGCTGCGCTCCGCACCGGCGATGAGCTCGCAGATTCGGCGGGCGGGTGCAGACAGGCCGTGACCAAGATACCCGCAGCCAGCGCCGAGCGCGACAGATGGCGGGAGCAGCGAAACGTCGTCATTCGATCGACTCGAGCAGGGGGAAATCCACCCTGAGATGAAGGCAGTCGGACAAAAACCACGCGGCGCCGTAATCGCCGGTGAATAAGGAAAAATGGTGGGAGTGGTATTTTGCGCGCCGGCGCGCGATTTGTTCGATGGTGTGCATGGCGAAGGAGCGGGCGCGGTCAAGCCAGAGCTGGTCGCCGCTACGCTCGAATAGCTGGAGGAAAGCATACCCGTTTCCGGCGGTTCCATGGCAGAGCGAGGGGCCCTTAACCAGCGGGCCGGCTCGCCAGATGAGGTTTCCGGCTTCGACCAGTTTCTGTTCCACCCGGTTCGAGTAATGGACAGGAAACGGGCGGAGCGAGGTCACCACGCCGGGCGCGCCATGGCACCATTGCGCGAGCCACTTTCCAGAGCCGCTCACAGGGGGCCAGTTGGCGGCGCCGTCTTCGACCTGGGCGCGACGCAGAAGGAAATTTTGGGCACGGTCCAGCAACAGCGCACGTTCATTGTCGGTGAGCCACTCGGCGCCGAGCAGCAACGAGAACAGGTTTCCCGCGGTGCCGTGCGCCGCGCCGAGATAGCGACTGCGAGATCCATAAAGGTCCTGTACCCAGCCGAAGACGCCGTCGGGCTCGGCATGCCAATCCGAAATGAGCTGGCGCGCGCTGTGTAAATAAGCCGCCTTCCACCGCTCGCGCTCCGATTGCTCTTGGCACTGACGCGCGAGATGATAGGCCACGAGCATCGTGCCGGGCGCTCCCCAGAGCTGCTCCCGGGTGGGGTTATCCGCATTTTCGCGAATGCGCTCCTCTATCAGGTCGAGCGTGTCTAAATGACCGAGTGCCGCTCGCACCAGCAGGACGCCAAGCGCACCCAAATACAGTGAAGGAACATCGTGACCGACATCGGGTGAGACCTGATAGGCCTGCCATACGCGCTCAGACGCTTCCACCAGGTCGATGCCCACCGGGATCTCGGCAGCAAGGCTCAAGTGTCGGAGCGCCAGTAATACTCCAGCAGCCCCCATGTAGGTGCTCGTTTGCTTTTGCCCTGGAGCTTCGTTGTCCGTGGGATGCAGAGGCCAAAATGATTCCGGATCGAAGCATCGCTCGGCGTCGCTGACCAGCTCGCGGATGGTGTGCTCCACCCCAGCGGCGTTCCACGTTGTTTCCGTCAGCGGTTCGTGACGCTCCGGGTCGAATAGAGGCATCGCCGGCGATTGTACCGAATGTCGCGTTCCAGCGCGCTCGTCAAACGGTCGATGCCAGCCGATCGTAAGGAACCACTGCGCGCTCGTTCCAGGTGCCGAGCTCAAACTGCCGTTCATCGCGAGCGTCGTTCAAACGCCGGTAGCGCGTACCGCGCGTCCAATGCCGATAGCCATTGAACAAGATGCGCATCGGTTCCGGCACCGCCCGGTGGAAATCCGCGCCGTAGTTGCCGTCACCATCGTCCCACTCGAGGAACATTCGAGTGGCGTAGCCGCAGATAATGATGCACCGCTCGTTCGAAGACCGTACGATTCCGGTTCCGTGGATCAGAGTCTCCGAAAACAGCATGGTGGAGCCCGCCGGCGCCACCATTTGATGTACTAGGCGGGGATCTTTCGCTGCGGCTGCGATGATTTCGTCGGCCGGAAGATCGATCTTGTGGCTACCGGGAATGCATACCGTGCCCCCGTCATCCGGACCCAGGTCGACCAAAGTGGTCAAGGTTTTCACGAACGAGCAATGTTGAAGCCCTTGGCGCACATGGGTACCGAATGGAATATCGATTCCGCGGTGCAATCCCCAAGCCGCGGGAGGGGTTGGAAGCTCGCCAGGACGGCGGCTGTTGATGTGGGCGTTCCCCTCGACGATGCGGGCTTGAGCCCCGATGATTTCTTCGGCCATCCCGACCAAGCGGGGATGCGTCATGTACGCGGAGATGATCGGATCGGCGCCCACGATGTTGAGCAAGAAGTCATGCTTTTCGTGATATTTTTCGATCCAGGCATAGTTCACTTTGGGCCCGTGTCGCTTGAGGCAGTCCTGTGCGAGGCACTCGTCCCGCAGCCGGTACACCACCTCACGGAGCTGCGCGACTTCCGCGGGCGACAACACATTTTCGATCACGACGTAACCGAAAACGTCGAAGTGATACCGCTCTGCCGGAGTCAGAGCGGGGAAAGGTTTATCCATGGTGAGCGCCGCCGGTTCGGGGGCAGAATTGGACATTTCTGCTATTTCGGCTGTAGTCATGATCGCCCAATATAAATACTAAAATAGTGGGTTACAACCAGAATATCTTGCTATATTTGGTACTTTTCTGCTAGTGTCCTGAGTCCGCAATTCCTTCCAGAATTGCTGGACTGCCAGTAGGCGCGAGCTTCGGAATTGAACCGTGCTCCACGACTTGCCACAAAAAATGATCTGGTTCCGGCTGCGAGCAGCGCTCTGCGATGCGGTGTGCGCGCCCGAGGTGGCCGGCCTCGGAGTGGATGCAGGACGCGACGAGATACGCTGGACCAACAGCGATCGGGCTCGGACCTGTATCATTCAATACACCACGGGCGGTCACGGCGTTCTGGAGCATGACTTGACCAAAGAGCGGTGGCAGCTCCCGGTGGGAACCTTATTCCTTTTGAATACGCCGGCCCCGCTGACCTACATCAAGCCGCCGGGTGTCAGCTGGGAATCTCTGTGGGTTTGTTACGAAGGGGAAGCGGCGCGGCGGCTAAGCGATGGCTTCATCGCGCGATACGGAAATGTCGTCGAAACCCATGAGAACAGCGCCGTCATCAGCGCGCTGGTTGAGCTCTACCGTTGCGGGCTTAGCCCGCACCCGAGCCCATTTTTAGCCTCGCGTTTGCTTTACAACTGTCTCATCACGCTGGGTGAACATTTGGCCTCCGGTGGGCGGCCCGTCTGGGTGGCGCGCGCGTGTCGCAGCATCGAGCGCAGCGCCGCTCGCGGCAAAGTGGATCTGGAGTCAATAGCGTTGGAAAGCGGGCTCTCGCGATTCCACTTCACACGCCGTTTCCATGAGCACATCGGCATGAGTCCCCATCGATATTTCACTGCCTGCAGAATGAATCGGGCGCGCGAGCTGATCCAAACCACCGACCATCCCATCCGAGAAATCGGTCGCGGGTTGGGCTTCGAAGATTATGCATACTTCTGCCGTGCCTTTCGACGCTTCACCGGCATAACTCCAGGCTCGGTGGATAGACCCCGGCAGGCCCGGCGTGGCCGGCGCCTAACAACTGGATAGAACCCAGGTGGAGCCCCGCTGCGTCCCCGAAAATCACGCACTTTACTTGCCCGAATCCAGCACTTCGCGAATGCGGCGCGCCAGGATCTGGGGAGTGAAAGGCTTCTCGAGCGTTTCCGCCTGGGGTACC
>DASXTY010000218.1:0-8674 GCA_036505155.1 Polyangiaceae bacterium
GTGAGTTTTGGACCGCGACTTCGACCAAAAAGGACGACTATCAAATCGCCAAAAAACACCTAGCCTTCATGCTCGACCGAGCGCTCGAAGACAAGCTCCTGACACACCGGGACGTCGTCGAAGGGATCACGGTGGCGGAGATGGCAATGCGACTCCCCAAGGCGGAGCTCGGCAAAATCATTACCGTTGCGTTGGATGCAGGACAGCGAAACATGTCGTTCACGGAGGTGGAGCTCCTCGGCGCAATGCCGCCCTCGACACTGGTCGATTTCATTCCGCTGTCGCACATCTACGAGAGCGTCATTGTCCCCAAAGTTGCGGATGCACACGGTTACGTCGAGCCGCGGGGCGCGGCAGCGCCCGAGAAGGCCGAGGCAGAAGCAGTTGCTCCCCCGCCCGGCAGTCAGGACTGGGTTGAAATGAACGAGATGCAGGAGGAGGCAGTGGACGAGGACGAAATCTCGGATGACGATTTCGCAAGTCCGTAAATCCTATCGGAGCTGGTAATGCCCGATACCGCGGTTGTCCGTTCGATCCGCCCGTATCGAAGCGAGCAGCAGTTCATCGCCAGCGAAGGCTGGAGCATCGGCAAGAGCTCATTTATTTTGGTCGACCAGAAGGAGCTCGAAGCGGGCACCGTCGTGCGCTGCGAAGTATTGCTGGAATCCGGTCAGCAGCTGATGCTCGTCGAGGGCGTGGTTCAGGGATACCTCGCTCCAACCGAGGCCCGCGGCGGCGGCCCCAAAGTTCAGATCCGGCGCGTTTCGCCGTCCACCAGGGCACTTATGACGCGGGCGCTGGAGGCCAAGAGGGAACAACGGGGGCCGCTATCGCTGCGACCGGAAAGTTTGGCGATGAAGCCCGCTGCACCGGCACCGACCGAAGAAGCTGCAGCGCCGAAACCGCCGCGTGCTCCCAGAGCCGCCGCGCCCGAAGCGTTCGGCGAACAAAACTTCCAGAGTCCGCAACCCAAGCCTTCCTGGCCCGCTCCGGCAGCGCGGCTGCCGCGAGCTATCGTAGAAAGCGCGCGTCGCGCGCTGACCAGTCGCAAGTTTCGCGATATCGAGACGCCGGCTGATCGCAATCGCTTATTGGACCAGCTGCGCCAGCGCGCCCGGCGCGCAAACGGTTAAGACTAACGCGTTCTGGTTACCTTGCTGAGACCGCGCGGCGAGTCCGGATCGATGCCGCGCGACAAAGCCAGCTCGAGTGCGAAGAGTTGCCCGGGAACGACAGCCACGATCGGCGAAAGCCATTCGGGAACACCAGGGGTTAGAGGCAAGGGATAAGGGGTAAGGGCTAAAATTTTAGGAACGTCGGAGATGACGGCAACTTCCGCACGACGCTGGTTTAAGAGCTCGAGCAAGCGACTGAGCTCGTCGACGGTCTGCCCGGATGGCGCCACCAAAATTCCCGGGAACCCCTGGCCGATCATGGCAATCGGGCCGTGCAACAGGTCCGCCGGTGAATAGGGTTCCGCGATGACATAGCTGGTTTCTTTGATTTTTAGCGCAATCTCAAACGCCGTCGCGTAGTTGAACCCGCGTCCGACGGTAAAGAATTTCCCCGCATGCCCAAAAGTGCGCGCCACCGCCACCGCCTGGCTGGCGGCGCTGTTATCGAGCGCGAGCTGCACCGATGCGGGCAGCGCTTCCAACTCCTGCCAGCGTTCCGAGTGCCCCGACAGAGAAGTGCTGAGCATGGCGAGCGCCATGAGCTCGTTGGTGTAGGTCTTGGTCGCAGCCACCGCGCTTTCCGTCCCCGCCAAAATGGGCATGGTGAGCTCCGCTGCCAAAGCCAGCGGCGAATCCGGGTCGTTGGTCAGAGCCAGCGTGAGGCCGTCCTGCGAGCGCGCTTCGGCGAGCACCGACACGATGTCGGGAGACTGGCCGGACTGGCTGATGCCGATGACCAGCGCGCGGCGGAGGTTTGGATGCGCCGCGTACACGCTGATGAGCGAGGGAACCGCAAGACCTACCCCGAGACCATTCATCACGCCAAACAGGTATTGCGCGTAGCGGGCGGCATTGTCGGAGCTCCCCCTCGCCGCAACCAGAACCCAAGCCGGTGCAAATCGCTGGATGGCCGCGGCGGCCGCCTCGGCGTACGGCCGACCCTGAGCGAGCAAGCGAGACAAGCTCGCAGGCTGCTCCAGGATCTCACGATGAAACCGTCCCTTGCGCTCCGGGTCCGACGGGGGGTCCAACTTCGTGTCCAACGCGTCCAACCGCCTCATGATAACGCCCCCGGAAGAGCGCGCCGGGCTCTTTCGCCTCGACCTCGCTGGTTTTTCGGCGCAAACGATATTGACGCCCCCCTCGCCCTAGCGTAGTCCGCGAGCTTGATCCATCGCGCTCACTGCGCGCCTTCGTCTCACAGCGGTCGTCTCATGGCAGGTCTGAGCATTATTGGGTCGGGTCGCTATCTGCCGGGCCGCCCTTACACCAACGCAGATCTCGCGAGGGTGATGGACACCAGCGACGAGTGGATCCGCCAGCGGACCGGCATCGTGCAGCGGCACTTTTGTCCCGACGGGATGGGCGCCACCGATCTTGCGCTGCCGGCCGCCCGCCAAGCGCTCGAAGCAGCGGGCCGAGCTCCTGAAGAGGTGGATTACATCTTTTTCAACACCATGACTCCGGACCACGTCTTTCCTGGCTCCGGAGCGTTGTTGGCGGCGCAGCTCGGGTGCACCCGGGCACCCGCGCTGGACCTAAGAGTCCAGTGCACGGCCATGATCTATTCGCTCCAGCTGGCGAACGCGCTGCTGGAAACCGGCCAGGCAAAATGCATCCTGGTCATCGGATCCGAGGCGCACGCAGGCTTTATGCCGTGGCGCGATTGGAGCGTTTTGGACGGGAGCTCCGGCAAGTCGGTTCCGAAAGAAGACCATGAGCGCGCCACCCGTCACCGGGGATGGGCGGTGATCTTCGGCGACGGGGCGGGCGCACTGGTGTTGGCCAATAGCGCGCAGCCGGGCTCTGGGCTGCTGGGGTTGGATCTGCACGCAGCCGGTGAATTCGCCGGACAATTGCGCTTGCGCGCCGGTTTTCGCCAGCGCCCTTATCTTAGCGCGTCAAACCTCGACGATGAGGAGCTGCTTCCGGTCATGGAAGGCAGAGAAATCTTCAAGCACGCCGTCACCAAGCTTCCGGAATCGGTGCGGGCCGCCTGTAGCCGCGCCCAGGTGACGCTCGAGCAAATCGACTGGTTCATCGCCCATCAGGCAAACGCCAGGATCAACGACGCGATTTGCACCAAGCTCGGGGTGCCCGCCGAAAAGATGCCGAGCAATATCGATCGCTATGGAAACACCTCCGCCGCTACCATTCCCATTTTGGTAGACGAAATGTTGCGCGACGGACGGTTGCGAAAAGGGGAGCTCGTTTGTTTTCTTGGTCTCGGCGCGGGAATTCACTGGGGGAGCGCGGTGGTTCGGCTATAGGCGCGGTTTTACCCCGCCCACGGCTCACTCACGCCGCAGGCGCGGTAACATGCACCGAGCGCGTCCCAAAACTGCGGGTACGTTTTTGCGACGCACGAGGGGTCTTCGATGCGGATACCGTCGCGCAGCAATCCGAGAATCGCGAAGCTCATCGCGATTCGGTGATCGGCGTAGCAGGCGACGGTGGCCGGCTGCACCGGCCGAGGCTCGATCCGCAGCCAGTCGGCTCCGTGAGTCACCGCTTGACCGAGGCGCTCGAGCTCCGTCACCGTGGCCAGCAACCGATCGGTCTCCTTGATGCGGATGTTGCCGATATTGCGAATCTCGGTGGGCCCGCTGGCGACGACGGCCAAGGCCGCGAGCGTCATCGCGGTGTCGGAGATGTCGTGCATGTCCACTTTAAGGCCGCGCAGGGTTTCGGTGCCGCGCACCGTGGTGCGCTGCTCGTCTTTGACGACCTCCGCTCCCGCACGCGCGAGCAAGTCGACGAATGCGTAGTCGCCTTGCAGCGTGTGGATCCCGAGGCGCGGAACGCTGATGGCACCGCCGCTTCCGGCGGCGAGAGCAAATGGGTAGCTCGCCGAGCTTGCATCCGGCTCCACCGTGTATCTTCGACCCCGATACACACTCCTTCGAATCACAAAGCTCTCTGGAGTCACTTCGATGGCGCCGCCAAACGCGGTGACCATCCGCCGGGTGATTTCCACGTAGGGCCGGCTCACGAGCTCCCCCCTCAAACGGATCTGGATATCGCCTTCGGCGCTCCCGCCCGCCATCATCACCGCCGATAGGTATTGACTCGATCGATCACCGCGCAACGTCATGGTCCCCCCGGGAAGGCGTCCACCGCGGACGGTGAGCGGCGGAGAACCCGTAGGGCACTCGATCGCGACTCCGAGCTGAGCGAGACCTTCCACCAAATCGAGGATCGGGCGCCGCGCCATGGCTTCGTCACCGACCAGTGTGACCTCGCCGTCGACCAGGCAGGCGAGCGCGGTGAGAAACCGCACCGTGGTTCCGCTATTGCCGACGTAAAGCGGCTGGGTTGGAGCACGCAGACGCTCGCGGCCCCCCTCGATGGTGATCTCCTCCGGGCCCGACTCGACGATGGGAATGCCGAGCGCACCAAGCCCCGCCCGCATGTGCTCGGTGTCGTCACTTTCCAAGACGCCCCGAAGCACCGTGGTGCCCTGGGCGAGAGCCGCCAGAACGAATGCGCGATTGGTAATGCTCTTGGAGCCCGGCACCGGCCAGGCTAGCTCTGGAGCGCACGGCAAACGGCGCAGTGTGAGAGGCCCCGTCGGAATCATCGCGTGCACAATAGCACTGAAAACGCCGGAGCCGGACCGGAGGCGGCTCGTTGACCAGAGCCCGTGAGGCGGCCATGCTTCGGCTTCGCACCCAATCATGACCGAGCTCTTCGATCATCCGTATGCATCCTTTCTGAGCCAGGTGGCCAAACCCAGCCGCTACCTGGGCGCCGAACACGGCGTGCGGCGAAAGGACTGGAGCGGAGTGGAGGCCCGGGTCTGCTTGGCTTTTCCGGACGTTTACGACATCGGCATGAGCCACCTTGGGTACCGCATTCTGTATCGTATTCTGAACGACGATCCCCGCACGCTCGCCGAACGCTGCTACACGCCGTGGCTGGACATGCAACGGGAGCTGGTCGAGCACGAGCAGCTGCTGGTGTCCCTGGAGAGCGCGCGGCCGCTGTGCGACTTCGATGTGGTGGGTTTCTCGCTGCAATACGAGCTCACCTACACCAACATCCTCACCATGCTCGACCTGGGCGGTATTCCCCTGCGCGCGGAGCACCGGAGCGACGCCGACCCGCTAATTGTCGCCGGGGGACCGGCGGCTACCCACATGGAACCGGTTGCGCGCTTTTTTGACGCGGTGTTGATCGGAGACGGCGAGGAGGCGTTGACTGAAATTGCCCTGGCTTGGGCCCAGGGCAAGCGGCTTCGGATTTCTCGCGAGGAGCGGCTGGAAGGCCTCGCAAAAATTCGCGGAGTGTATGTTCCGTCGCTCTACGAAGTCGGAGTCGATCTTGAAACGGGGCTCGAAGTGGTGACCGGCGTAAAGTACGCTGGAGCTCCGTTGCCGGTCGAGCGGCGTCTGCTCGACGACCTGGGGAAGTTTCCGTTTCCGGACGATGGACCGGTGGGTGGTCCGGAAGCGATTTTCGATCGCATGAGCGTCGAAATTGCGCGCGGCTGCACCGAAGGCTGCCGCTTTTGCCAAGCGGGCATGATCTACCGCCCGGTGCGCGAGCGCGACCCCCAGGAAATCGTGGAGACCGTGCGGAGCGCAGTAAAAAAGAGCGGCCACGATCAAGTGAGCCTGACCGCCTTATCGACCGCAGACGTGAGCTCTATATCACCGCTCATCAAGACCCTCGCCGGCGAGACCGCGCCCGAGCGGGTCAGCCTGGGCGTGGCCTCCTTGCGCGCGTACGGCCTTCCAGCCGACACCCTGGACCAGCTTCGCAAGGTTCGCGCCCAGGGTTTGACGTTTGCGCCCGAGGCCGGCACTCAGCGCATGCGTGACGTCATCAACAAGAACGTCACCGAAGAGCAACTGCTCGAGACAGCAGAACGCGTGTTTTCGCGCGGCTTCGACCGAATGAAGCTGTATTTCATGATCGGCCTACCCACCGAGCAAGAGGAAGACGTGCTCGGAATCATCCAGGTCGCAAGAAACGCGCTCGGAATCGGCAAACGCCTGGGCAAGCGACCGACCGTCACGGTCAGCGTTTCCACCCATGTGCCGAAGCCCCACACGCCGTTTCAATGGTGCGCTCAGGACAGCCTGGACCAAGTCTTCCAAAAGCAAGAGCTGCTCCGCAGCGCCGCCCGCGGGGCCAGGGGCCTCAAGTTGAGACTGCACCACGCTGACACCAGCATTCTGGAAGGCATCTTGGCGCGAGGGGATCGCCGACTGGGAGCGGTGATCGAGCGCGCCTATTTACGCGGCGCGCGTTTCGATTCCTGGGAAGACCAGCTGAGGATGGAGGTGTGGCAGGAGGCGCTCGCGCACGAACGGATCCGTTCAGATGTCTATCTCGGAACGCGCCCGGTCCGTGCGCGGCTTCCCTGGGACCATTTCGACGTCGGGTTGGAGGACGGTTTTTTGGCGCGCGAATACCAAAAAGCGCTTCGGAACCGACTGAGCCCGCCCTGCGGAAAGGTCGCCGGCATGTTCATCCATCACACGGATCTGGCCCACGCGCTCGCCGACCAAAAGAAGCTAGTTTGCTACGACTGCGGCGTTGCTTGCGACCTCACCAAGATGCGAACGGAACGGATCGCGTTCCTGTCGAAGCTGTCTTCGGGGCCGAGCAAGCCTTCGAGGATAGAGAACCCCTCCTCGGCGGCGCACCGCCCGCAAGCGCAGAGTCCCGAGCGCCATCGGCCCGAGCAACCCGGCGCGCACATCGAGCGATGGCGGCTTCGCTACCAAAAGCTGGGGCCGTTTGCTCTGCTCGGACACCTGGATCTGATTCGTGAAATGTCGCGAGTGATGCGCCGGGCCGGAATCCGGCCCGCATACACTCAGGGCTTTCATCCGAAACCGGTCATGTCTTATGGGCCCGCGCTGGCGCTCGGCGCTTTGAGTCTGGATGAATATCTAGACGTGAAGCTCATCGACGCGCCGGGGCGTGAGGCGTTGGTGAGTAGCCTCAACAGCGCGTCCCCGCCGGGGCTTCGGTTTGTCGACGGAGCCCGGCTCGGGCCCCAAGATCGCGGCTTGAGTCAAATCATCACCGGAGGTCGTTACGCGCTCGTCTTCGCCAGCAGCACGCTAGAGCTATGTCTACCGGGATCCCCTGAGGGTGTGGAGCTGCAGCATCGCCTCGCCCGTCGCATTGACGATTTCCTGGGGAGACGAGAGCTGCGCGTTCGGCGCAACACGCAGGGAATCGGGAAGCTTGTGGACGTTCGGGCTCTAGTGAACCGTCTCGCCCTGGGTGGAGCCGCCTGTCGTGCAGCGCTGGGCAAAGCCGGATTGCTGGGCGACCTCGTGCCGCTGGAGGTCGAGCTCAAAATCGATAATTCTGGATCGGTGAGGTCCGGCGAGCTGGTGGAGGCGCTCTTTGACGACGCAGAATTGCCGCACGTATGGGTTCGAATGAAGCTCCTGTGCGGGAGCGCGTCACCGCTCGAGCTGGAGCGGGCGCCGCTGAGAGGGGAGGACCCGGTCACCGAAGCGGCCCTGGCCTAAGCGAGGGCGTACGTGTTATGTGGAGTCTGATGAGCGTTTATTCCGCGCCTCGATTTATCTGCCCCCCGACCCCGTCCTGGGCGTCGGAGGGCTGCGATCCCCGCGCGTGAGCTAAGGCGAGCAGCTTTTTTCGGTGCCTCGGAGGCGGTCCGGGGGGTGCTCCGCGTCTCCCACTAACCCGAACGAAAGGCACCGAAAACATGTCCACGTCCATTCTCGACGCCGACGCGCTCCGGCGCGCTCTGTCGATCTCTGATCTGACCGATCCACAGAATGGGCCGCACGCCCTGTCGCTGATGGTCGAACTTTTGGCGAGCTCGCTCGCGCAGAGCACCGGGGCCCGACTGGTGCTCCGGCGAGCGACACCCATCGTGTCGATTGCCGATAACTACGATCGACTGCGATACCCGCCCGACGGCGCCGCACGCGACGCTCGCTACTCGCGCTACGTGTGCGAGACCGCGCTTTTGCGAACCCACACGAGTGCGATGATTCCACCGCTTCTCATGGAAGTCGCGCGCGCTTCCGATAACCACTTGTTGCTCGCCTGCCCCGGGCTGGTTTACCGGCGCGACTCGATCGATAGAAATCACGTCGGCGAGCCGCATCAGATCGATCTTTGGCGGATCCGCAAGGGAAGCCGGCTGGGGCCCCTGGATTTGGTGGCGATGATCGACGAAGTCGCGCAGGTCGCGCTTCCCGGCTGGCGACACCGCGTGACTCCCGCCGTGCACCCGTACACGGAGCATGGGCTTCAGATCGACGTCGAGGCGCCAAACGGCTGGCTCGAAATCGGTGAATGTGGCGTGGCTCACCCTGCGGTGCTCGCTGACTCGGGGCTCGACCCCGCTGCTTGGTCGGGACTCGCCATGGGGGTCGGACTCGATCGATTGGTTATGTTGCGTAAGGGAATCGACGACATTCGGTTATTGCGATCGAGAGACCGTCGGATCGCAAGCCAGATGGGCGACCTTTCCCCGTACCGACCAGTTTCTTCAATGC
>DASXTY010000219.1:0-7958 GCA_036505155.1 Polyangiaceae bacterium
AGCACGAAATCGACGCGCTCTTGCTTCGCGCGGGCCAAAAAACCAAAGAGCCTCTAGCGAGCTCCGCACAATGGGCTAAAGCGCTAGATCAAGTGAAGGCGTGGTTGAAGAGCGATCGGCGAGCGTAGCACACTATTCCGGCCCGTGTATTTTCGGTGCGAGTCCCCCAGCGCGATGACACGCGTTACAGTCGCCGCTCGGTGCGGCGCTTTGCATGGCGAGCGCGCCCCCGTCCGGCCCGTATACAATAGATGTGAGAGGAGCCGTCAGTTTGAGGTGACGAAAAAAATTGCCGAAGGAATTCGGCGACATGTCCACGGAAACTCCGGTGCTATCCGTGACTACCACGCGCGCGGCCGGAGCGCCGGAGCGTTCGACGGAACCGGCGACGCTGAACTCGTCGGCGTGACAGCACAGGCACGCAGTGCCGTAGCGCTGTTCGCTCTGTGCGCCTGACTCGCAACCAGGACCAGGGTCGTCATTCAGCCAGGGCGCGGCTTTGGAGGTCCCGCAGCTCCAGAGCAATGCCGCAGCGAGCACGAACTGCGGAAGGGTCGTCCGGTACATGCCGATTTTCACCCTTCATTGAACAATGATGGTCAGGGGAACGGTGTCACTGGTCACGCATCCTTCACTCGTAGCACTGAGGTAGTACTGGTAGGTTGCCGGCTGCTGTGGCGCTGTGAGCGTTGCGCTCCACGGACCATCGGGAAAGCCGCGGCTGACCGGCGGGCTGGGAGGGTCGAGCGCCTTCGATTGGCTCGAGTCAGGATGGATGACGATCACCTCCTCCGAAAGTGGATCCTTGGGGTCGCCGGCGCTAACCTGCGCGGAAATCATGAATTGTGCGCCGGGCGCGACCGAGGTGGCGGCGGCGGGGCAGGTGCCGGTGGCCGGCGGGATACACCACATTTCATTGGTGATCTGGGGCGGACAGATAGTGTCGGGAGCGCCGGAGCAGCCCTTCTGAAAAGGCTCCATGTTCAACGTGATCCCGAGGTCTTGATCGAGCTCGACCAGGCGAGCGCCGTAGTAATAGCCGGTTGTAATGGCCATGCGGCATGCCGCGTCGCACACCGGCTTACCCGGAGCGAAGGAGTGCACACCGAGCAGATCGGTTGGGAGCGTCACGCGCACGGTGCCATCGCTTCCCGTCTGCACCCCGTACTGATAGGAAGCGTTTCCCTTGGAGGGATCGCGGTTACTAACATAAAGGCCCCCCTTTTCGATGCCGATCACGCTGCTGGCAAGGGGCAGGCGAGAGGTCGCGTCGATCACTTTGATGCGTAACTCCGCGTTTTCTGGAGTGGAGCATCCGAGCACCAAACAGCCCCAGACGACGGCCGCGAGATCGGTATTCAGCCTGCGCCACATATCAAACCGTTACCTTTGGCTTTGGATTTTTTCGCCGGCGCGCAACCCCAACCAGAGCTACCGCCGCCGCCCCGAGCGCCCATGGATCGACGCCGCCTGACCGCACGGCGCGGGCGCTGTTACACCCATAAATAGCACAGAGATTGCCGGCTCCCGGCTGGTTCGGATTGCGGCCTTCTCGTAGCTCTTCGAGATCGGGCATGTCGTCGTTATCGCTGTTCGCTGTTGGACTAAAGAAACCAGCGATCGCAGGCTCGATCGAATCTTTCAAGTCGAGCTCCTTCGGGAGCGCTTGCTGCCTCGCCTGCCGTATCGCAGTGAGCATCCTCCCGCCGAACGGCGTCACCACCGTACCCAGGCCGCCGTTGGTGTCGACGTGGCACAGCGTGCATTGCGGAACGCACGGCATATCCAGCCGTTCTTGGAGCTTTCCGGGAAAAGATGGGTGCGCGCCGGCCGAGGCCGATGTGGCAAGCACAGCGAAGAGCGCGCAGCCGGTAATCCAATATCGCATCATAATAAAATGTGAAGCTGTGCCATCACCGTAAACGGGTCATTTTGACGCGCGACCGCGTCCAAGCGCGCTTCGAGCTGTTGAAAGAAAAACCAATCCACGGTCAGCCAACCCCCGAAGCGCGGCTTTCCGAATCCGGGTATGCGGCGCAAGGTGTTAAACGGATCGCCCGTGTCAAGATACCCGGCATCGAGCAGCTCGCCGGTGGCGCCGAAGTGAAGGCCCTGAACCAGCGCGAGATCGAGCTGCAAGAAACCAACATACCCCAAGTCCCGACGTGACTTGAGCAACACATCGCCCTCGGCCAGAATAACCAGCGCACTCACGGGCGCAGTGCGCGCGAAGAGGCCGTGGGCCTGTCGCGTCACGTCGTCCTCGAGCGACTGGAAGTCGGTGCCCGCGTGTGTGACCAGACTGCTCACTCCTGCGTAGATCTTGTCGGCCGCCCGCACTTCCGCATAAGCGCTGTAGCCGCGTTCCCGCATTCGGTCCGGCCGGATCTGGTAGTTGCCCAAGATGACCAGCGCCTCTCCTCGTATCAACTCGCTGCTATAGGCCAATGCAACGCCGTGCTGTTGGTCTGATTCACGATCGGTGCGCGTGGCGTCGCGCACCCACATGGTGTGCTCGGGTATGCGCATCCCAAACGGGATGTCAATCCTGCCGGCGCGCGCGGTGAACCTTTTCTGCCCAAAGTCGGCGCCGAGCCAATGGGTCCGAGAAAGC
This sequence comes from Polyangiaceae bacterium, assembly GCA_036505155.1. Lineage (GTDB taxonomy): Bacteria > Myxococcota_A > Polyangia > Polyangiales > Polyangiaceae > DASXTY01. The sequence continues at coordinate 2,615 of DASXTY010000219.1, forward strand.
AGGTTGATGCCGCGTCCTTGGTTGGTGGTGAGCTGAGCGCGACGTCCATGCGGCGAGCCTGCCCCCGCCCCGGTGAGACCGATGCTGCCGTTCGCACGAAACCAGTCGAGCTCTAGTTGTCCGGACACATCCGCTTGCATGGGGAAGGTTCCGAACGCATCGGAGCGACCAAACTTGTAAAGCGTCATGTGTCGGTAGTCGCCCTGCAGCAAGAGCCAGCTCGGGAGTGTGAGCAAACCCCATAGCGGATTGGTCGTGTCGAGGTCCGCCGGGTTTTCGACGGGCGGCTGCGCCGCCTCAGTGGGTTGGGCCCCGGTTTCGAATTCGTCAAATCCTCCGAAGTTTTCCGGGCGCGAAGCGGCGGCGGTCGGCGCGCCTCGGTAGTGCATGGTCAGGAGTAAGTCGTCTTGAGCTCGCCCGTAGCGTGTGAGGAGGCTGCCCCCCGAAGGATCGGCGTGGCACGTAACGCATCCAAAGTAGCCGTGGCGCATCATCGACGGATACGCGGAAGCGCGCAACGTGCAGAGCATCATTGCTACCAAGAGCCCAGCCGCCCGAGCCGTGTGCCGTATTTGGACCGTGCTGCCCATCTTGGGCCTTTTCGCGCGGTCAGTATGGCGCGTCAAGCGTCGAGTTGTCGCGCTATCAGTCGGCGGCCTCGCGCAGCTTGAACTTCACCTTGAGCTTGATGTTCGGTTCCACACAAACTCCGAGGTAACACGGAACTTCCACCTTGAAATTGCGGATGTCGATGTCCGCGAGCGCCTGAACATGGTAATCGCTGCCGGTCCGTTTGGCGCGATAGGTGAACGCGAGCGGCTTGGTCACACCGTGCAGCGTAAAGTCACCGGTCGCGCGAGCTTCCACGCTCTGCTCGCCTTCAGGAAATTTCAGCTTCCCTCTTCCCACCACCAGCGTCGCATTGGGAAACTTGTCCGCTTCCAGATAGCGCCGCAGGTGCTTGTTGCGGAGCTTGATTCCAGTTTCGAGGTTGGTGACGGGTACGGTGACCTTTATCTTCTTATCCTGTTCGTTCGCCTTGAGGCTGGGGGCGCTCCCCCGGATCTTCATCCCGGCGGGGCCGACGGCGAGAAATCCCACATCCAGGTCCCCGGCATCGACCAGGCGCGCGTGCGCCATCCAAGCGGCGGTCAGGACGGCAAGACTTGAAGCCAAAACTAGCTGATTTCGAAGGGTCATGTCTTCCGATTCCTTTGCGAAGGGGGTTCCCTGGGAAAAACCCCAGGATGGTCGCTGGACCCAATGAGATTGACGAAAACCAACGTTAAAATATGCATCCTGTCGCCCAAAGTACGCATCCGGGCAGGATTTGGTTACATGTCGGGGGCCTGAGCCAACCGGGGATGTGGAAAAAAGCCAGTAACCGCAGGCTCCGATCCGGCGTATACACGCGTCTCCAGACGCTGCTTCAGAGACGCACGCCGTCAGGGGCACCAGGCCACAGCGGAGAAATTTGGAACCAAGGAGGCAACCCCAATGAGAGCCGAAGACGCATTGAATCGAACGCAAGAGATTGCGCAAAAGATTTTGGCCCCGTCCGCTGGCGAAAACGATAAAAAGGCTCTTTTTCCAGCACAGACGGTGCGCGCTCTCGGCGACGCGGGCCTTTTGGGCGTGGGGTGCCCGCCCGAGCAGGGCGGTTTGGGCTCGAGCCCTCGACTGTTCTTCGACGTCACTGCTGCGCTAGCCGAGGCGGATGCGTCCATGGCAATGGTTTACACCATGCATGTGTGCGGCACTTTATGTCTGGCAGCAGCGCGCCGTGGCGCAAACGTCCGGTCGGAGCTCGAGGCAATCGCTCGGGGAGAGCATCTGACGACCCTTGCGTTCAGCGAACGGGGTTCGCGGAGCCACTTCTGGGCGCCCGTGTCGCGGGCCGAACGCGTGGGGTCGGGGGTTCGCCTGACCGCCACCAAGTCGTGGGTCACGAGCGCCAATAACGCCACCAGCCTGGTGGTGTCGGCCCTGGCTCCCGATGCCAAAACGCCAACCGATTCCAGCTTGTACCTCGTCCCCCGCACTGCAAGGGGTGTGCGCGTCGCAGCGCCGTGGGACGGGCTCGGTCTTCGCGCCAACGACTCGTCGCCCATCGAGCTCGAAGGCTGCGAGATACCGGATGAAAAGCGCCTGACCGACGACGGGGCCGGATTCAAGGCCATGCTGGAGGTGGTTTTGCCGTTTTTCAATCTGGGATCGGCCGCGGTGGCTCTGGGGCTGTGCCGCGCCGCGACTTCCGCTACCGTCACCCATCTCAGAACCGCGCAGTTCGAGCACATGGGCACCAGCATCGGTGAAGCGCTGCCGAACCTGCGCGCGCTGCTGGCCAATATGCAAATAGAGGCCGATGGTCTGGCTGCCCGAATGGAGGACGTGATTCGCCACTTGGAATCTCCCAACGAGCGAACCATGCTGCGCGTCTTGGAAAGCAAGGCAGCGGCCGGCGAGGCGGCCATTCGGGTCACCTCCGACGCTATGCGCGCGTGCGGCGGAGCGGCGTTCTCGCGGCATACCAGCATCGAGCGCTTCTTTCGAGATGCTCACGCCGGAGCCGTGATGGCGCCCACGGTCGAAGTTTTGCGCGAATTTATCGGCAAGGCGCTGTTGGGGATCCCGCTTTTCTGAGCCGGGGTATGCCAGGGCTATGGACCAGCTACTCATTGGAGCGGTGGCCTACGACCCGAAAGTCGTGACCATCTGGGAAGGGATCCGGAGCTACCTCCGGGGCGAGGCGAAGCTCGATGCCGAGGTGGTGCTGTTCTTGTCGTACGAAGCGCAAGTCGACGCGCTACTCGCCGGCAAGATCGACATCGCGTGGAACACCAATCTTGCGTTTTTGCAGTCACTGGCGGCGAGCGGCGACCGCTGCCAACCCATCGCAATGCGGGACACGGATCTCGACTGGCGAACTCTGTTCATTGCGCCGACCGGCGGGGGCCTCAGATCGCTGGACGACTTACGCGGAAAACGCATTGCGCTCGGAAGCCGTGACAGCGGCCACGCAGCCATTTTGCCGGTTCATTTCCTAGCCCAGTCGGGCCTGGTCGAAGGGCGCGATTTTACTGCCGTGCGATTTGATTCAGACGTGGGAAAGCACGGAGACACCGGCAGGAGTGAGGTGGAGGTCCTGCGCGCGGTGCTCGACGGCAGCGTCGATGCCGGCGCGGTGGGCTCGCCGTTTTGGCACGGCCTGAGCGAGCAGGGGATCGCACCCGAAGGCGCGCTAACCGTGGTCTGGGAAACGCCCTCCTATCACCATTGCATGTTCACTGGGCGAGCGGACCTCGAGCCCGGCAAGGCCGTCCGCTTTGCCCAGTCGCTTTTCGCGATGAGCTACGAAAACCCCGCGCATCGCCCGATTCTCGAGCTCGAAGGCCTAAAACAGTGGGTGCCCCCGCGCCTCCAGGGATACGAGTCGCTCAAAAGCGCGTGTGTCGAGCAGCGGTTATTCAAGCAGGCCTAGTGCGTCATTGGTTGAGACGTGCCCACTTGGTGCGCCCAAGACCTCGCGTCCGGAAAAGCGCCAGCCATGACGGACAAGCGGGGAGCGAGAGCGGCGACAAATGTCCCTGGCGGTTGTTTGGCCGGGGCGGACCTCCTGAGCTAAGCTAAGGCAATGGCGCCCGAAGCGAGTCACGCTGCGCGCAAACTCTGGAAGCCGCATCCCGACGATGAGGTCGAGGTACGCGAGGCGATGGAGGCCGTCGAGCGGGGGGAGCTGCTCTCCGTCGAAGCGTCGGAAGCATTCCTTCGCTGGCTCGAAGGAAGCGACGACGTATCGTGGCGAGACGAGTGCGGGTAAGCACTTGGTACGCGCGCTCTGCCGGACCGATTCTGAAACGAGGCTCACCACGGGCGCACGCCATCGGCCGGACGACGCGAGCGCTGGCCGCAGCCGACGATCTACCTGGACCGGCGGACTACGAGGCCAAGAGCCATCCGGTCGGTCGTGCCTGGGTCCGGCGAGTCGGCGGCCGTAACCTCTGGCTCTGGTACAGATTTACCGACGATGAGGTCATCCTGGTCACGGTCACTACGGATCCTCCGGTCCCGTTGGACGAAGACTGAAGGCACGCGCGCTCTACGGAGCGGCGCTGAACCAGCCCGCTCGTCAGTCGGCCAGGCCGATATTCGCATAAGTAGTAGCCTCGGGACATCGGTTGACCGCCAGAGCGAACGAACCTGACGACCTCTGGATGAAGTGATGGGGCTCCTTGCAGCCAATTGTGACCTCGGGGTCCTCGAAACCACAGCCGAACGTTCGAGGCGTTCTGGAAGGATCTTCGAACCGCTCTTTAATCAGTCTCGAAAGACCGCGCGCGCCCTGGCGTCCAGCGCATGACGCACGATGTGCGACACAATCTTCGCGGATGCGCGCACTGTGCCGATGAGTGTGCCGCTCACCTTGGATTTTCCGCCCGCTCGGCGCAAAAAAGAAACTTCCACCTCAGTCGTCCGGAGCTTCTGCCTGTGCGCTTTCATCAGAAGCTCGATAGTGAATCCGTGGCCTGCATCGCGGACCCCGAGGGCGTCGAATGACGCGCGGGTCATGGCTTTGAGCGGCGGCATGTCGCTGTAGCGCGCGCCGGTGACCCACCGCATCAGGAGCGGCGCGAGCCAATTGCCAAAGCGCTGGGCGGCGGCCATGCTGCCCGGTTCCGTTGATCGCGGCGTGCGAACGCCCAGCACCAAATCGGCTTCTCCCGAGAGGATGGGCGCGATGACGCGCGGCAAGTCGCCGGGGTTGTTGCTCCCGTCCGCATCGAGAAAAACCAAAACGACGGCGCCGAGCTCCCGAGCTTTCTCGACTCCGCTGAGACACGCGCGGCCGTAGCCGCGGCGCGCTTCGCGAATCACCTCGGCTCCCGCTTCGCGGGCCCGCTCGGCGGTGCCATCCGTGCTTCCATTGTCGACAACCAGGACGCAATCGACATGGGGCAACGTGTCTCGCACCACCGCGGCTACGGTTTGCTCTTCGTCGAGAGCGGGCAAGATTGCGACCATCATCACAAATTCAACGCCACGGCAGTGCGCGGAGCGCGCTCGGGATGCAAGCCGAGCTCTGCGCGGAGCTGTTCGAGATCAACCGGTTCGTCGACGTCGTAGGTGGTGGGGAGCTCGTGCACACTGAGGCCCAGCGCTCGGCACCGCGCCCTGGTCTGCGCCAAAACTTCGCGGGTGCTCCATGCGATGCCGTCGAATACGTGGACCTCCACCCGCGCCAGCCCGATCAAATAATAACCGCCGTCGTAACAGGGCCCAAGCAGCACCCGTTTCGGATCTTCCCAATCCGCGAGCGTCGCCCTCAATGGCTCGAGCGGCGCGG
>DASXTY010000220.1:0-14521 GCA_036505155.1 Polyangiaceae bacterium
GATCCACCACCAAGAGCAGTGACCGAATCACCCAGTAGATCAAGGTGTTCTTGATCCATTGCGCGAGGCTCCAGCGCTCGCCCAATCGGACGTCCGCGACCCGGAGGCCGCGTCGATTCGGATGAGTCGAACGGCTACCGGAATTCACGGCAGGGGAAGGGCTCGTTTTATGACTTCGGCCTGTATATTCATCGCCTTTTCGAAGGCGTAGAGGGCACGCTGAGCCGCTGCCTGCGCGGCTTGTGCGTCGCCGGCGCCTCGCAGCGCCTCAGCGCGGCGCTCTTCCACAACACCGCGCACTTCCCAAAGATGTCCCTGAAAGTACGTGGTCTCCGGAACCAGCTCGAGCCCGGCTTTGACTTGCCGATCGGCTTCATCGAACTTGCCCAGGCGACTGGATAGGTCCGCCAAGCGCGCAAAAGTGTCCGCAATCACCTCGCGCACCTCGGGCTGGAGGCGCCCGGGGCGCGCGCCGGTCACTAGCTCCAGAAGCACGGCTCGCGCCGGTTCGAATTTCTTGTCTCGTTCCAACCCGTCCGCCAGATGATGTGCGCTGCGCGCGCGACTCAAAAACGCGAGGAGCACGGCGTCAACTGGCGCTCCCCCATCGCTGGTTGACTGCTCCTGGCGTTGACCGCACCCCCAAAGTAGAACGACCAGTGTCAGGGTCAACGCGTACGCCGAGCGTCGGTTCGATGTGCTTCGCTTCATCGCACCCCCCAGAGCGCGTAATGGTTGGAGCGGAGCTCGGCGGATCTAACTTGCGCGATGCGGTCGATGCGCAGAGTGGTTGCGGCGGTGTCGAACTTCTCCTTGAAGAGCGGTGTGGTCGACCGAGACATGACCAGTGCCCCGGCGGGGGAGGGCCGCTTGGACGCCTGTTCTCCGCTACCCGGCTTGGCGGGGAAGACGAATAGCAGCACGGATGCGGCCAAGGCCGCCACGGCAGCAACGCCGAAAGAGACATAGATGACGTTCGTCTTGGGCCGGCCGGATAGCGCCCGCCGTACGGCGTCTTCCACTATTGCGGGATCTGGCTCCTCTGACCGGTAGGCGGCGCGAAGCGCACGGGCAAGCGCGGCATAACGTCCCACCCCGATCTCGGACCCTGCGCTCTCCAGCGCCTTTCGCAATATTTCGGCGTGCTCCAGCTCCTCTGGGCTCGGCTCCGCCGACGGATCGACCAGCGCGAGCTCGACCAGTCGGTCGTTCAGAGCTGGATCGATATCTTTCGGTGCATGCGCTGCGCGCAACATTTCGGCCAGCCGGCGGTCTTCGTTCATGCTTGCTCCTCGCTGCCGAGCGACTTGCGCAATGCCGTCATGGCTCGATGCAGTACCACGTCGAAGGTGGATACGCTCACGCCGAGTTCTTTGGCGGCGTGCTCACGGGAGCGTTCTTCCAGAACTCTAAGTCGTATGGCGGTAGCATAGCGCGTGTGGATGCGACCGAGATGGCGCTCCACCTGCCCCCGAGCCAATTCCAAGTCATGGCGCTCGATGGCATCCGCGTCACGCGCCTCGCGTGCCGCAGAATCGAGCTCGGCCTCGATGTCGCCGGGTTCGAACAAGAGCTCGCGTTTTCGGGAGCGCAACTGGTCGAGCGCGACCCGCAAAGCAACCATGCGCATCCATGGGTACACACCCACGCCTTGCCAGGTGAATTGGTGGAAACGCTCCACCATTTTCAAGTAACTCGTGCTCAAGGCTTCTTCGGCTGCCGAGGGGCTTCCGAGCCGTGGCAAAAGCACGCTCCGATACAGGCGCGGCCCGTGCTGCCTGAGAAGCGATCCCAGCGCCTCGCGGTCCCCGTTTTTGGCGCGCTCGCACAGCTGTCGCTCGGCCTCGAGCTCCGGAGACGGCTCGGCTTGCACACGCGGCACTCTACAGGAACCGGGTCGGGTTCGTCTGAGCCAGCCGAAGGCGAATTGTGGGAGAACCGGGCTCGGCGCGCAGGCCACCATGCTGGATTAACGCATCAACGCCCCGGCCGCTTACGCGGTTTTTGGGCCTGCCCTTGCTCTTCGGGCCCGATGACGGCAGATGTTCGGCCGAAAATGGCCGAAGGCTCCCGGGTCTGTCCGGAATGCGGAGCGCTCAACGGTTTGGATGAGCGCCGGTGCTACCGCTGTCAGCGTCGGTTACCGGGTCCTATGGCTCGTTCGGCAGTCCAACTGCTTCACGCGGTCCTGGGTGAGCACTTTCCCATGACCAAGCTGTATTTGGGCTTGTGCGTGCTGGTTTTCGCGCTGACCAGCGTCTCGGGGGGGGTATCGCTGTTGGGCCTTTCCAACTCCGAAGCGCTGCGCTGGGGCGCCCTTTTCTATGCCCCCGGGGCCCGCCTCACCCGTCAGGAGCCCTGGCGGTACCTGTCCGCCATGTTCGTCCACAGCGGCCTGTTACACATATTTTTCAATGGGACGGCACTCTGGGACTTCGGTCGGGCGACCGAACGGCGACTGGGATCCGCTCGCTTCGTCATCGTCTTCATATTGACCGGCGTTGCCGGCTTCGTGCTCAGCGAGCTCTGGTACAGCTGGCGAGCGGTGGCGGCGACCACCCTAGGCGCAAGCGGCGGTTTGTTTGGCCTGATCGGGTGCCTCATCGGATACCTATACGCGCGAAAAGACCCCGTTTGGAAGGACTTTCTGATTCGAGTCGTGGTGTTTTCTGCTATTTTGGCCATCGCCCTTCCTGTAAACAACGCCGCACACTTCGGAGGTTTCGCTTGCGGCGTCCCACTCGGTTACCTCTTCTATCGGGAACGCCGGCCGTGGCGCCGCAACGCAGTGCTTGCCGTCATCGCCGGGCTCCTGGTGCTGGCGAGCTTTGCCTCGATCGGGCTTTCGTACGCGTCACCCGTGTGGAGGGCCGTCCGGCAGGCCGAAATTGAGCGCGGCATGATTCATTGAAGCGCTCTCCACCGACCAACACGGTCCGTGGCAAAACCTCCCTTTTTGGGACTCTTGCATGCCTGTTGTCAACCCGCTCTCCAAAGAGCTCGTTTTCAAAATCGTGTATTACGGACCGGGCCTCGGCGGTAAGACCACCAGCCTGCAATACATTCACGTCTCGACCAAGCCGGAGCACCGCGGAAAAATGGTCAGCCTCGCGACACCGGTAGACCGCACGCTGTATTTCGACTTTCTGCCGGTTAGGGTCCCCACTTTGCGCGGGCTCGCGGTGCGGCTGCAGCTCTTCACCGTTCCCGGTCAAGTCTATTACAACGCAACGCGCAGGCTCGTGCTCACCGGAGCCGACGGCATTGTGATGGTCGTCGATTCACAGCGCGCTCGCGCCGATGCGAATGTGGAAAGCCTTGCGAATCTGCAAGACAACCTGGTGGAACACGGCCGCGCCTTGAATGAAACCCCGCACATCTTCCAATACAATAAGCGCGATTTACCCGATCTTTTGGAGATTGAGGAACTGGAACAAAAGCTAAATCACTTCGAGGCACCGTCGTTTGCCACCGTAGCCACCAACGGCGAGGGTATCTATGAAGCGCTAGAAGGCGTCACGCGGGCGGTGCTCGAAGACTTCGAGCGCCGAATGCCGGAGAGCCGCGAATTTTCGGCCAAGGCGTTGCGATTGCCCGAAGGGGGCCTCACCGAGGCACTTCGCGGCGCGGGCTCCCCGGTGACGCCCCAGCCTGCCGAAGTCGTGGCGCATGACGAACCTCCGGTTTCAGAAATGCGCGACAGCGGCACACGGACAGCGACGCCGGTGTTGGACGTCGAGACGGCAACGTCTTCGCTGGTGGGGGAGGGCTCGCGGCCCGATTCGGTAATCATTGGAGAGGGGTTCAGCTTCGCGGCCATTTGGCCTGCGCCGATGCGCGGTGTCGTGCACGAGCTCGAAGCCTGTGTGTTGACCGGGGATTATACCCGGGCGGTGATGTTGAGCGAAGAGCTCGTCTCCAGAACCTTGTCGGGTGCGGCAGTTCTCTTGGGTGGGAGTGCGGATCGCGATCCCGCCACCATGGCTCTACTCTTGGGTCTGGACGGCCGTCGCTATTTGGAATTTCGTTCTCTGGTGCGCGACGCTCGGCAAGCTCGCTTGGGCCAACCCGAAGCGCTGGCGGCGTTTGCCGTGGCAATCGATGTGAGGCTGCTCGCGAGCCGGGTGGGTGCTTAAGGATTAAGGTGGGGGAGCATTGAGCGGCCCGGTGACGGGCGCGGTGACACCCGCGCTCTCGAAAGTTCCCAGCCAGGTCCCCTTGATGCTCACCGGCCGTGCCTGATCGTCGACCTGGGCGTCGCCGGTTGCGCTGACCCGCAAGGTTGCAGTCAAAGCTCCCGATGCATCTCGGGCGCGCTGCCATATTTGTTGTAGAGCGGTGCGGCACAATTGCTCGGCGCATACCGCATCGCACCCGGAATAGGCTTTGCCGGGGGTGGTGACGTTGTTGCTGAGGATCGCCCCAACTTTTGCGCAGTCTGCCAATTTTGCCAACGCGTCGGCTGCATCCTGCGCGCCGGGAAACGTGAGCCGGGCGGCGGGATCGCTCAGCGCGGTGAGCATCCGTGAAGGAATCCAGGACAGGATGGCCCCGAGCAGCACCGTGTCGCCGGGCTCTGCGCTAAAGGTAGTAAGAGAAGTTGGTGAAAAGCCTGCGGCATCGGGATTGAGCCCTAAAATACTGGACAACGTGAGAAGCGGCGCCTGGGGCAAGGCGCCAGCCGACGTCAGATTCCCCTGGAAAGTGTCCGGAGCGATGAGCTTTGCCGCGCCCGCGACCATCCACTTCGCCGCCTCGGCGCGAAGCAAGGTCGGGGCATCGGGACCGAGCGCCGTGCGAAGCGCAAGATCCCAACCGTTTGCAGCGCGCGCAGCCTGGAAGTCGGCAGAGGCGGTACTGGCCGCTGACTGCATTGCGTCCAGCAAAGCGGCCACGTCGTCCATAGCTCCCCCTGCCATCTGCTGCACGGCCAGCTTGATGTCCATCTGCATCGATGTATCCCAAGCCGTTCCCACCGAGTCGATGCCGATTGCCAGATTCAGATCGGTTTGGTCGATCTGCATGGGTCGGTCCGTGACCGAAACGGAAACCGTTCGCACCTCGCCCGAGCTAAGCCCCGCGGCATCCGCGCAACCGCCTGCAAAGGAACCTGCGCGCACGGTAATTGCCAATACCGGCCCCACCGGTGCGAAGTTAATCACCGGTTTTTCAGTGGGCGGGGCGACAGCGACAAGGTCTCCATCAGGGGGTGGGGTACCTGTGAGAACCGCACAGGTTGTGCCTGCGCGTAAGCTGGCCGTCCATTGACTAATGGTGCGGGGGCCGCTGTAACTGGGATCGACCCACACGGTGGCATAGCCGCTGTCGCTCACCGACACCGCCAGCTCGGCAGTTGCGGTGCTCCCCACGGATGCCCGGACCCTGAAGGTGGTCGGCGTGGTGGGAGCTCGGAGCACTACGCTGGCGCGACCCTCCGCATCAGTAGTCGCCAAAGAGCGGTCGAGGGATGCGTCGTAGGGGTCGCGGTTGTCTCCGGGAAGAAGAGCGAACCGCACCGTGTACGCACCGGCGGGGCTGGCGACGACCTGGATTTGTCGCACTTCTGCGGGCAGCAGCGCCAGCGTGGAGGCCGGCTCGAAAGCCAGTGAGGTCGGGAGCTCTCCGGGGCCACCGTCCCCTTGTCCCGTCCCCGAGTCTTTGACGCTGCGGCTGCCGCAGTTGAAGAGTGCGGTGAAAGTCAGCGCAGCCACAAGGAGAGCGCGAAATAGAAGCAGACTACCTGATTTCAAGCCTCCGAGAGCTTAGCCCACAAGCCAAGGTCCGGCCAGGGCGAGAACCTGTGCACCGAGCAGCATTTTCGCTAAATTGGAGCTCAATGACCTCGCTCGTGCCGCCTCCGGTGAGGGTGCTGATCGTGGACGACGAGCCGAGCATCCGGCAGATGCTCGAGATTCTATTTCGACGCGAAGGCTACGCCACCGCCAGCGCACCTGGCTACCAGGCTGCGGTGACAGCCATCGAGGGGTCGCCTCAGCCCTTTGCCGTAGTTCTCACCGATTTGGCAATGCCGGACGGTTCGGGTCTCCAGGTCTTGTCCGCCGCCAAGAAGCGCAGCCCTGCCACCGAAGTGATCCTGATCACGGCGCACTCCTCAGTCGAGAACGCGATAGAGGCCATGCGCCACGGCGCCTACGACTTCGTCACCAAACCGTTCGAGCCCACCGAGCTTGCGGTGCTGGTGGCCAAAGCGCTGGAAAAGCAAACCCTGGTAGTCGAGTACCACCGGCTGAAAGCACAGGTAGAGCAGCTCACCGACAAGGAGATTATCGGACGTAGCCCCGCCATGCGGGCGGTGCTCGAGCTCATCCAACGCATTGCGCCGATGCGCACCACCGTTTTGATCACAGGGGAGAGCGGCACCGGTAAAGAGCGGGTTGCACATGCGATTCACAATCGCTCCGAACGACGGGATAAGCCCTTCCTGGTGATAAACTGCGGTGCGCTACCCGAAGCGCTCATGGAAAGCGAGCTCTTCGGTCATGAAAAAGGGGCCTTTACCGGAGCAGCCAGCAAGAACATCGGGTTGTTTCGACAGGCGGATGGGGGAACGCTGCTCTTGGATGAGGTGGGGGAGCTTCCGGTGAGCCTGCAGGTGAAACTGCTCCGCGTGTTGCAGGAGCGTGTGGTGCGACCCGTGGGATCGACACAAGAGACTCCGGTGGACGTGCGTCTTTTAGCCGCAACCAACCGAGACGTAGAGGCGGCGGTGGCCACAGGAAAGTTCCGTCAGGATTTGTATTACCGGCTCAACGTGATCCGCATCGTTTTACCGCCACTTCGGGACCGGCGAGAGGACGTACCCCTGCTCGCCGAGCGCTTCATGCGCCGGTTCTCCGATGAGCTCGGTAAGAATGTGGTGGGGTTTACTCCCGACGCGCTACGCGCACTGCAGCGTTATGCTTTTCCCGGAAACGTGCGTGAGCTCGAAAACGTCATGGAGCGGGCCGTCGCACTGGCGGGCTCGCGGGTGATAGGGCTCGGCGACCTGCCTACGGAAGTAAGCGGCGCGGCCGGCTCCCCGGCTCCGACCCTGCTAGACTTGCCCCAAGATGGCTGCGCCCTGGACGACGTCATGAACGAAGTCGAACGGCGATTTCTGGTCGAAGCCCTGGGACGGACTGGCGGGGTGCGTAAGCGAGCCGCTCGCCTTCTCGGGGTAAGCTTTCGATCCCTCCGCTACCGGCTGGAAAAACACGGCCTGGATCCCGACGCCCAGAGGACCGAGGCCTCCCCAGGGGACGAAGCGGACGACTCCGACGATCTCGAGGAGTCGGAGGAGCGAACGGCCACTCCCAGGTGATGGAACGAACCCTGCTTCTGCCGGAGCCGAACGCGTGAAAAGTGCAGATAGCCCCAACCGAACCGCCGGAGCCCGCGGCTTCACCCTAACGGAGCTCATGGTCGTGGTGGCCATCGTGGCCATGCTGGCTGCAGTGGGCATCGCCCTAATGCGAAAGCATCTGTTCGCCTCCAAAACCACCGAGGCGGTCGCTGTGATTCAGGCCATTCGCGGCGCTCAGGAACGGTGGCGCGCGGAAAACAAGACGTATTACGACGTTTCGTCCGGTACGAACGCCTGGTATCCGATGGGCACCCCCGGCAGAGCCAAGTACCCGTGGGACCTGCCCGCGGGGCCCGACTATGCGAAATGGCAGCGGCTCCACCCGGCGGTCACAGGTTCGGTGCAGTTTGGATACGAGACCCGGGCGGGCGCGGCCGGGGATACCGTGCCCTTGCTTGTCGGTATGAAACAACCCGCGTGGGAGGTGCCCGTCGAGCCTTGGTACTTGATTCAGGCCCAGGCGGACACGAATGGTGACGGGGTGACCGCCCGGTTCGCAGCCTCTAGCTTCACCGGAGAAATCTACAGTGAAAACGAGGGTGAATGAGCCTTGATCTGAACTGGTGCTATAACTTAATCCATTCCTGCAGGGGTAGGGGGTGACGTGAGGGGCGGGGGTTGGTCGTCAAACAGGCGCTCTGGGGACGGCGTAAAGTGACAGATCGCGGCACCGGTGACACTCTGCGGCACCGCGCGCCGCGGAGGTGACAATTTTTGGCACGGGTCCAGACCAGGACCCCGGAAACGGAAGCAAAAGCCCGGCCAGACGGTTGGCACGCTTGCTGCTTTCAAGGCAGGCCGATGCGTCGACCAAAGTCCCGCGGACAACGCGGGTTCACTCTCGTGGAGATGATGGTCGTCGTAGTGATCGCCGGCGTGCTGGTCACGCTCGCGGTCTTCGGGGTTCGAAGATACCTGTACGCGGCCAAAACCAGTGAAGCCATCCAAATGATCGGAAGCATCAAAGCCCATCAAGAATCGTACAAGGACGAGACGTTTCACTATCTGGACGTGTCATCCGGCGTCGACGCCTACTATCCAATGGAGGTCAAGCCGGGCAAAAAGAAATATGCCTGGGTGAACCCCGGTCATCCGAACTACGCCAAATGGGAGGAGCTTGGCATTTCGACCAATTCGCCCGTGCAGTTTGGTTATGTGACCAAGGCCGGCGCGGCAGCGGACACGGTTCCGCAGCCTGGCGAGGGCGTGTCGCAGACCATGGGATGGCCCAGCCCAGCGGGCGAGCCCTGGTATTGGGTTAAGGCGGTGGGTGATCAAGACGGCAATGGAGTTTATTCCGGGTACGTAGGCTCGAGCTTCGTCTCGGAGATCTACTTCGAACGCGAGGGAGAGTAGTCGGAGATTTCAAGCAACTGCTGGCGAGCGCCAGCCCTCACCCTGCGGTCGGACGGATGGCCTGCTGCAGCCAAACAAAGCAAACCCATCCGATCGACACGGGAGAAACACATGATAGCCAAATTGAAAAAGCGCGGCTTCACCCTGGTGGAGCTGATGATTGTGGTGGCCATCGTGGGTGTGCTCGCGGCGCTCGCAATATACGGCGTGCGCAAGTACATCGCGAATGCCAAGACGGCCGAGGCGCGAAACGCGGTCGGTCAGATGGCCAAAGACGCCGCGGCTGCCTACGCCAGAGAAGGGATGGCTTCGGCGATCCTGGCCGCGAAGGGAAGCACCGGGATAACCAACCATTTGTGCCCCAACGCGGCGGCTCCGGTGCCGGCCGGCGCTGCGCCGCCGCCCGGCAAGAAGTACCAGTCCGATCCGGGTGAATGGTCCGACAATGCGGGCTGGTCGTGCTTGAGATTCTCGATGGCGGATCCTCAGTATTACCAATACAACTACACTGCCAGCGGCACCACCGGCGCAGCGAACGAGACGTTCGCCGCGGTCGCACGGGGTGACCTGAACGCCGATGGGAAAAATTTCTCGACGTTCGAGCTGGATGGCAAGATCACCGATACCAGCGGTCGGCTCGAAGTCTTCGTGTCACCCAACATGACCGAAATCGATCCGGAAGAGTAATTACTCGCAGTGCATGCGTCGCTGGCGGCGCACACCTCGACGCGTCCTCCGCGCTCCTTTGGAGCGCGCGAGGACGCGCGAGTTTTGTGGACCTGGGAAACGACTGTAGGCTGGTGTAGGGTGCGGTGCTGTATCGTTGGCTCGCGGTGATCGAGCCGACTACGCTTTTTTCGATGCGATCGCTCTCGCCCGTGGAAGCTGCTGCCGCTGTGGCAATTGCGGGCTCTGTGCTGGCCACGGCGGTTCCAGCATTCGTGCGCAATCTGCACGCATCGCGGCTCAGTGAAGCCAGCGATGGCCTGGAGCGCATCGCGATGCGAGCTGCCGCGCTGGCGGCGGGACGTTCGGCGGACTCGGCGTATCCGGACACTGCGCCGCTCACGCCGGCGCAAGTGCCACGAGGGGAGCGGGTCACAGACCCACCCGGGACCTGGGACCACGCCACCTGGCGCCGCCTCGACTTCGAGCTCACCGTGCCACACTCTTTCAGCTTCGAATTCCTCAGCGTGAACGGGCTGAGCAGCGCCGATGCTGGGAACGATGGCAAGGGCGCGTCGCCATCGGCCGACGCAGCCCCAGCGCAGCCGGGGCGCGCTCGCTTTACCGCGCGCGCACACGGCGACTTGGATGGGGACGGGAGTTACAGTACTTTCGAGATTTCTGGCGAATCGAGCGACGGTGCAGAGCCGGTGACTTTCCCAATGACGGTCGACCGCGCGGTCGAGTAAGCGATGCCGCGCGTGCCAAAAGACAGCACAGGCCGTCCCGCGACTTGGCTGGCGCGGTTCGCTTGCATGTTGATAGGCGCCCTGGCCATCGGCTGGCTGAGGCCTCGGTTGGCAGAGCGTTATCGGCAGCTCAAAGTCACCACCGACATGTACGCCCTGCCGTCGCCTGAACAAACCGTGGCCTTTAGCCTCGGTTATCGGGCGGCGCTCGCCGACTTGCTTTTTGCCAATGTCCTGGTTTCTTACGGCTTGCATTTCCAGGAGCGCCGGAGATTCGAATACGTCGGCCGGTACTTGGAAACCATCAACGCGCTCGACCCGAAGTTTCGTGCCCCGTACCGTTTTTCTGACACGCTTCTGACCCTGGCGCCGGTAGCCCCGCGGCTCGAAGATTACCGAAAGGCGCGTGAGATACTGGAGCGCGGCCTTCGCGAGCTGCCGGATGATGGGGAGCTTTGGCTGACCGCTGGCCAATATCTGGCGTATCTGGCGCCGGGGCGCTTGACCGACGCAAACCAGAAGCATGAGTGGCGCATGTCGGGAGCGCGCTGTTTGACGCGAGCCTGTGAGCTCCTCGGCAAGGACCGGAACCTACCGTATCAATGCATCACCGCGGCCACCATCTTCAGCCGCGAAGGCAATCGCGAGGCCGTCATTCAGTTTTTGGAGCGCGTGCTGGCAGTCACCGACAACGAAGAAATCCGAGCGCTCGCGCTTGGTTACCTCGAACGCACCGTGGGCGAGCAGCAGCGCGAGCAAGCAGAGCGGCAGCTGGAACGTTTTCGCGCCGTCTGGAAAGCTGACCTCCCGTTCTTGTCCAAAGATGAGCTCTTGGTGCTGGGACCGCGAACCGACCCGGCGTATTGCGCCGGGCGAGCACAAATGCGCGAGGCGAGCTGCGCGTCCAGTTGGCGCACCTGGGCCGACCAAGAAAGCGCCGGACGCGGAGCTATTCAAACCTGGCGGTAACGACGGAGGTCTTGCCCGCCTGAACGACGACGCTCTTGGTCTGCCGCACGCCGCTTGTGGTGTTGACGAACATGATGACGTGCGGCCCAGCCGACACGCTCACGCCCATTTTGGGAGTTGCGCCCTTTGGCGCCCCGTCAATCAGGATGTTGGCCACCGGGATGGAGTTGATGTTGAGCGTTCCATTGCCGCCTGCGGCCGCTGGCTTTCCGGCGGAGGCCTGCGATTCGGGCTTCTCTGCGGCTTTCGCCGCGACGCGAGCGCCTCCGCGCGAGCTCGGTGCGGACGCGCGCGCCGGACTGGCTTCTTCCGGGGCCAGCGCGGTAGTAGAGGCGGCGCCGCCGAACTGGACAACGTAGGTTTTTTCGGCTTGGCCGTCTTCGAAGGAAATTTTCTGTGAGTAATCCGGATATCCGGCCTTTTCGGCCACGATGGTGTAGGCCTTGTCAGCCGAGATATCGATCTTGATCGGGAGCTTGGGTATGGGGCGCCGTTCGTGTCCGCTGGCCAACGCGACGCGTGCCCCCTCTGCGTTGTCACCCGCCTTTATCGTGGCGAGTCCCTTAACGACCTCCAACCGGGGCTCAATGGCGAGCATCTTGTCCGGGACTACGGTGACCGTCTCCTCGTGCGGCTTGTAACGCTCGCCTTCGATCCGTATCTTGTGCTGGCCCGGCGTCATGTCGCGTCGTTCTTGCGGCAGCGGTCCGATTTCCGTCCCATCGATGGACAGCGTGAGCCCAGTCCCCTTGGTCGCGACGCGAATGCCAGTGCCTTCAGATGAGGTGCTCAGGGATAGATTGAGCACGGCGGAATCGCCAGCCACGATCTTCACTGCCTGATCTGCAGTGGGTTGATACCCGGCAGCGGTGACCCGCACTACGTGCCCCCCGGCGCGCAAGTCACTCACTTCACACGGTGAGCTGTCGCACTTTTTGACTCCGTCTACCAGTACCTGCACGGCGTCGACGGGCCGATTCGAAGGTCCGGAAACGCTCACGATGAGCGTGCCTTTACGAGGCAGGACCAGAATCACCACTACCGCCACTGCCACCGCGATGAACGCAATCACTGCGAGCCACATCAGGCGGCTTCTTGCGGGTGCTTCCGGCATCACCTCGACCGCCGACTCCACCATCGGGCGCGTCGACGCCGACACCGGGGCCGAAGACGGCAGTGGGGGCTTCGAGGCAACCGGTGGGCGCGGGGGCGGACGCACGCTCACTGAGCGGCCGAGCAAGGCTCCGGCGTTCCCGACGCCTCGTGAAGATGGGCCCGACGGAGGAGGCGGTGGCACTCCCGCCGCCGGCTTTGGACTCGATAGCGGTGGTGCACCCGCCGCGGGAGAAACGAGGGGCGGTAGAGAGCTTTTTTCGTCCCTATCGAAGACAGTCGTTTGCTCGTCGTCATCGTCCCAATCCATGTCGCCTTTTTCTGCCGGGGACGGGGGCAGCGCGACCGGCTTAGCCGGCGGCGCGGGAACGACCGGCGCCGTAGTGCCCAGCGGAGGTGTTGGGGCGCGGCCAACACCTGGCGGCGGTACGGAACGGGGCGGCGGTGGTGGTAATGGAGGAAAACCTGCTGCCGGCGGAGGTGGGACCGCCCTGGCCGGTGGAGGCAATGGCGGGACATCTGGCTTTGAAATGGGAACCGGCGGCACGACGCCCGGCTCGGGGATGCCCAGCAGCGTCTTCTGCCGGAGCCCCGGCGGGGGCGCCGGTACGGGACCCGACGGCGCTGGCGCACTAGGACGGGATTTTTTCGCTAACCCTTCGAAGACGTCGAGGTCGGATCCGCCACCCTTATCGCTCATGTCGATAGTACTCCTGAGATGCCCTGCGCGCGGCGCCTCCGAACGCAATTTTCAAGGATAACCAATGCATCTACGGCAGATGTCACAGGATACCCCTGCCGACCTTCTTTGGCGAGTGTCTTGCATCAGTCGCTACTTGGAGGTCGCCGCGAGTGCCCCAGCCCAAGCCGGCCAGTTGGATAGCCCCTAATGGGCCGGCGCGCCTTCTAGCTTGACCTGTCGCGCCCGCCCGGCTTGAAGAGGCGCCCACACGCTAGGCAGTACGATTGGCGTCTGCTCGAATATCCGCTCTGCCCCGGGGGCCTGACGGCGCACGAGGCGCACGGCCCCGCGTTGGTTTCGGGCGACGGGATGGCCCGCAAGGTCGCGGTCGCCTCCAATTGCCAGATCCAACGGTCGGTCGATTCGAACCAGTGCCTCACACCCTATCTGTTTCAAAGTGCGGGAAAGCGCGGCAGCCGCTTCACGCCGCCCTGATCCGGCGGAGACCTCCACATACACGCCCATCCCGTCCTCAGTAACGCCCAGGGCCGCTATTGCTCCTTCGGCGCGCGGATCGCCAGGGGTATAGCCCCAGCCGACCCGAATTGCATCCGGCCCCGGAGGCTCCTGGGAAATTTGAAATCCGAAGCGGTAGAGCCACAACGCAGCCCCGCCGCGCACGACTTCCAGACTGCTTCGAAATTCGACGATTGTGCGCTCGCGACTGTCATCCTTGATGGAAACCTGGACCGTCTTCGGATCAATTTTCAAGATCGACAGGCGTACGTCCGGCTGCTGGGGATCCGGACGCAACATGGTCATCGCAATGGCGAACGGCCACCCGTATTGCGGCAGACCCTGAACGCGCCACTGTCCTTCGTCCGGCTCGGCTGACGACGCTGCAATCGGCGGCCCCGGAAGCACGTGGCGGAGCGTAAGGTAGAAGAAATCGCGCGATTCTCGCTGAATGTAGCGAGGAAAATTCATCAACGCCATGTGTCGTATCATGCGCCTCCCCATAAACTCCCACCCATTAGCATCTGGAACCGGACCCCGCGCCTGCCATTCTTCCTCCAATGGGCGATCCAGTGAGGGAAGGTCTTCGGTTTTGCTCACCCGGTAGAACTCCAGCCCGACATGGCCCGGGTTCATGTCCAGGTGGATGCCGTAGGTGCAGCGCGCGCGCTTCATCGCCACAGCAAGGTGGTTGGCATCGACGCTTTCGGCGTAGAAGTAGGCGACAAACTTTTCCTGCGTTAAACAAATGCCGCTGCGGACGGTGCGCGACTCGTCGGTCCATCCGGGGGGTACGCCGCCCCACCAATAACGGTGGTAAGGGTTGAAAACCCCGTCGACAATCAAGGGCGTCATGTTCTGACGAAAGGACAACATCTCGTCGGGTATGGTGGTGTCGACAGGCCAGGTGCCAAATCCCGTATTTTCGTCGCTGAGCTCTGCCACCGTTGCGGCAAAAGGTTTTGGAGGAAGATAAACCACGCGTTCTGACATCATGCCGAACGCCCCATGTTGCGCCTGAAAGCCTCCGTTCAAAGCGGCCACGAAGCGACTCAGCACTTTGGGATCCCGCGGAACCAAGCCGGGGCCGGTCTCGCCGGTGGCGCT
>DASXTY010000221.1:0-3893 GCA_036505155.1 Polyangiaceae bacterium
GCCACGGCTGCAGAAGCTCATGGTGCCACTCTTTCCTGGTCGGCTGACCGCCGCTCTTGTAGTCGATGATGCGCAAGCGCTTTCGGGATGGCGATGCGTCGATCCGATCGATACGACCGGAAACGTAAACGCCTTCGAGCGCAAGCGGACCCCATTTTTCCGCTTGTCCGAAGGCGCGCTCGGCTTCCAGAAAAAGCAGCGGGTCATCGGCGCCGGCCGACCAGCGAATCAAAGCCGCCGCATCGGCGACCAGGTTTTGCATTGCGGCGCGGCGAAGCGGGGAACGCCCCTGCGAGGTGAGGTAAACCTCCGCGGCGTTGAGTGCTGCGGCTTGTCGCTCGGATGCCGACGCGTTGGAAGGCAACCGGGAGGCAGCTTCCATGCCGGCAGCGAGGCTCTGGTGCAAGAGCCTGCCCCGAATTCGCGCGTCGATGGTGTCGCCGTCTTCGCTCCGACGAGTGGCGCGCAACCCAGCTTCGGCAAAAGCCAGAAAAGGGCAACGCAAATAACGCTCCAGAGTGGTTACCGCGACCGGATGTTCCGGAGAGTCGCCGCGCACCAATCTCGGTAACGAAGGGGCCCGCCCGGTGTACGGGTCTTCGCCTGCCCGCCGCAAAAAGAAATCGCTGCGAGCGCGTTCTACCCGCATACGCCTCAGAGCTCCGCCGTTGGGAGCCGCGAGGGCTCGCACGCGCCGCGCTCCGCTGTGCAGCGGTGAGGTTGGCTCGAGGTGTCGCTTTGGATAACCTCGCAGCGCTTCGGTCCACCGGCTCGGCCCGTCTCGATTGCCCGTTTCGTCGCGAGAGAAGGTGACCACCACCCGGCTCGCGTGGACCGTGGCCCACGCCAATCCAAGCTCCGCAAAGCCCGCCTGTTCCATAGCGGCGGGAGGCCGCAAGCTCCAGGGTAAGGCCTGCATGAGCGGTTCCCCGAGCGAGAGCTCCGCGCTGGACGTCGAGCAATCGAGGTGGCTTTTAGAAGCGCGGCATACCACCACCACCTCGTGACGGAGCCCTGCAACATCAGCTGGTCGCGCGACCCACACCGCGCCGGCGCGGCCCGCACCGGTCGCTGGTCCCACACCGGTGAGCGCGGCTTCGATCTCTTGAAGGTATTCACCGGCCAAGAGCTGCTGGTCGCCGAATCCAAGCGCTGCTGCGGCGCTTTCCGTCCGTTCCACTGCTGTGAGCAGGGCTCGCAGACCGGCGGCGTCGTCTCCGAGGGACTGCAAGAGCTCCGTAGCGTTGGCGACATCCAACCCGCGCTCCAGTGCATTCGGGTTGGTTTCGAGCATGCCGAGCGCATCGAGCAGCGATCTCCACGCCGAGCCCAGACGGGAGCGTTGGCTCGGACCCTTCAAGTATTCCAAGTCCAGAAGCATGCGTTTGAGCGCGGCGTGGGCCAGGGAGCGCACCTCGCTTCCGTCGGGCTCGGCCAGCGCTCCGAGCAGCTCCGTGCCGCTCGAGTCGGTGTTCAACGGCAGCCGTTCGAGCTCTCTCACCAGCCGATGCAGGGCGCGCCGCTCGCGCGTCTGGAGCCAGCGCTCGGGGCGAAGGTCGGGGGTGAGCAACAGATCCACCAATCCATCGCGGGTGAGCGCCCCCCGCGCGAGCTTTAGCAATTCCAGCGCAGCGTGCGCGCGCGGAGAGGCAACCGCCGGTCTGCCCCGAGGCTCGGTGAACGGAATCTTCGCCAGGTTGAGCTCCGTGCGAAGCGGCTCGAGAAAAGACTGCGAGCTGTCGAGGGTGACCACCGCAATCCCGTCCACAGGAGTGCCGCGCGACAGCGCGTCCAGCACGGCGTGGGCTACTACGCGCGCCTCGCTCTCGGCGTGTTGAGCTTCTATGACCGTCTCTTGGCCCGGTTGGTCCGGCTCCACGAAGTCGATGGAGGGCGAGTCCGGCTGTGCGGCCCATCGTCGCTCGAGCTTGGTGAGCAGCGATTCCATCCCGCTCTTTGCGCGGAACGCGCGGGCCGTGGGGAGCTCAATCACCAAGCCGCGACCGTTTCGCCCGCGAATATTTTGGTGAACGCCTTCAAAGAACTCAAGATCCGCGTTTTCCCAGTGCCCGAGGCCGCGGAGCACCGCTTGCTCCACCTGCTCGAATTCCGGGACGGGTTCCGCTCCTAGCGCCGTCGCTGCCAGCCGCGCATCGGCTCGTTCGTCGCGCAGGCCACACTTTTCGAGCCAGCTGTCGGCGCTCTCCATCAACTTGGCGAATCGCGCTGCGCGCGGTGCGACGAGACTTCGCAACATCATCGGCGATACGCCGGCGCGCCGAAGGGCTCCAATGCCCTCGTCGAAAGCCAGAGCCAGGGCGTGGGAGTGACCGACCAGGTGGTGCGTCAAAAGCCGAGTCATCTCGACGGTGGTCGGTGTGAGCCCGCTCGCGCGCGTGGCCATGCCGGCGACCAGGCGGCGCAAATTCAGAGCGCGTGCGCCGCGCGCGCTCTCCGCTTCGACCTGGCGCTCGTTCTGCACGAGCATCAATTCGCCGTCGACTCTGAGCATCACTCAGCTTGCCATACTTGAAACGCCACCTCTCCGGTTCCCCGACGAACCGTGACCACGGCTTGCTGGCGACCCGCGGCCTTGAAGCACAGCGGACCGCGGGGCAAAACCAGGGCCAGCGACGCGCCGGGGCGGCTCCGCTGCGGTCGACCGTCGACGTCGATGACGCTCAAGTCGAGCTCGAGGACGCCGGGTCCGCCCGCCGCGGCCAGTCTGAGGCAGCGACTCGGCTCCGTGATCTCGAACTCGAAGGTTCGAGACGCGCCGGTGCGCAAAGTCGTTTTCTGCGGGGGCGCCAACGGACGCATCCCAGCTATGCACTGCGTAGCGAGAGACGCCAGGCGCTCGAGAGCTCCGCCATCGCGCTCCACGTTACTCGAGCAACCTTCCGAGAGCTCGGGCAGCGGCTCCGGCGCGTCGTCGGCGGCGTCGCTCGCTCCTTGATGGCTGGCATCGGCACTGGGTATTTTCTTCGGCGAGCTCTGGGAGGCGCCCGCATCCGGAGTAACGCTTTTTGCGCAGGCGGAAAGGTGTAGCGCGACCATGGCTGCCCATTTCCGTCCCCACGGTCCGTGACGCCCTCTTTTCGAACGCGTCATCCGTCCGCGGCTTCCCGGAGTGGCTCAACCGAGCACGTGCCGGAAAACTGCACCCCCTTGTCCATGAAAATCTCCGGGGAATACAGGGTCCCGGTGACCTTGGCGGGCACGTGGAGCTCGATGGACTGAGCGGCTCGAACCGTGCCCTGCAGGGTGCCACCCTTTACGATCACGTTGGTGACCTCGATTTCTGCCTCGATGTCGGCGCCCTCTCCGATGATGAGCACGTCGGAGCCGCGAATTTGACCCCGAAAAGTTCCGTCGATCCGCACCCGGCCCTCAAAATGCAGCTTGCCCTCGAAGCGAGTGCCCCGGCCCAATAACGCAGTTATTTCGGTTGCGGGTAACACCGGCTCCATCGGGGGCATCTTAGAGCGGTTTTCAACCGCGTGAGACACAAGAAAAAGAAAACCGCTCCAATACCGGGCCGGCCCTGCGCCCAAGCTCGGGCCGAAAAAGCCGGCCTGGCAAGACGAGCGGACCCGGCGAAAATCCGCTAAGACTCGAAACCAGGAAGGTTAGGGATCCAGGTCCCGTCCGCGCACGAAATTGTCGACTCGCCATTTTTGCAAGGCCGCGCTCACGGCTGTGTCGGTGCTCATTTCGTTCCCCGCCTTTGCCGAGTCCACCGCCCCGGCCGGACCGCCTCCCACGGGCGCGGAAACTGCGATGCCGGCACCTCCCGCGAGCAGCTCGCCGCAGGCGGACACCGGTTCTCAGCCCAAGGACGCGGAGAAGACGAGAAAAGAAAAGAAGCTTCCTTGGCACGGGACCGATTTCAT
>DASXTY010000222.1:0-3645 GCA_036505155.1 Polyangiaceae bacterium
ATCGCGCGAAATGGGCTGGGTGCGAGAAATCGTGAGCCTCGGGCTTAGCGTGCGCACCCAGAGCAAGATCAGAGTCCGCCAGCCATTGCGCGGCGCGGATGTGGCGCTGAACGACAGCGAGCTCATGGCTCGGCTGGAGCCATATCGAGCCCTCATCGAAGAGGAGCTCAATGTCCACCAGGTGAAGCTCACCTCTGTCCGTCACGAACAAGGCGTGGTGAGCTTCCGCTTGAAGCCCAATTTTAGGGCGCTCGGTCCGCGATTGGGGAAGCGCGTTCAGGCGGTCAAGCAGGCACTGGAAGCCTCCGACGGCGTCGCGCTCTACGCCGAGCTCTCGAGCAGCGGAAAGTTGGTCCTCGAGATCGGCGGGGAAGCGGTGGAGGTCAGCGCCGGCGAAGTGGAGGTTTCTTGCCAGGCTGCGCCTGGCTTCGGCGCTGCAACCGGCAAGCTGGGAGTGGTCGTATTGAACACGGAGCTCGACGACGAGCTGGTCGACGAGGGAATCTTGCGAGAGCTTTTGAGCCGGGTGCAAGCGGCGCGCAAGCAGGCAGAGCTCGACTTTACAGATCGGATCGAGCTCTGGCTGGACGGCACCGACCGCGTGCTGCGCGTCGGAAAATCCGGCGAGCCAACCATCTTGCGCGAGTGTCTCGTGACCCGAGTGCACTGGGGGCAAGCGACTCCGCCTTCGGGATTTACCGAGCACGAGCTGGGCCAGGAACGCTTGCGGATTGCGCTACAAAGAGGGATCGCGGCGACCGGATCGTGAGGGTTAAAAGACGCCCGCGCCTCCAAGGCGCATGGCACGACTTACTTTGCCGGCTGTTGAGGAGCGGGGACGCAGATCGGCGCCGTACACTGGTTACCCGGCATGCAGTCGGCATTCGTCTGACACGGGAACGCGCATTTTCCGTATTGGGTGTTGCAGCGGTGCGTCAGGCACTGTTGATCGGTGGTGCAGGCAAACGCTGCATCGCCAGGCTTGGACATTTGACCGGCGGCCGGCGCTCCGGCGGCGGGCTGCCCAGCTGCCGGCTGGCCACCGGCCGGCTGCTGCCCGGGTTGCTGCTGCCCCGGTTGCTGCTGCCCGTAACCGGGCTGCTGCTGACCGTAACCGGGCTGTTGCTGGCCGTAACCTGGCTGTTGCTGACCGTAGGGTTGCTGTTGGTAGCCGCCCTGCGCGGGCGGTGGCTCTTCCTCTTTTTTCTTGCAGCCGGTTGCCGCGACAAGAACCACTAAAAAGGCGGGGATTGCGGACGCCGGGAGTGAATTTCGCATCGTTTTCTCCGTTTCGAGCCGTACTCGGTATCTCAGTACTTGGACGGATCTACGGGGTCAACACATCTAATTTGGCGGCCTCTTGGCCGGGGAGTCCGCACCGGCCCGAGGGCGTGCGAAGAGCCGGCTGGGGTGACAAACTAGGGTAGGAGCGGCTTGCGCCATCGGCCCCAACAAACTTCGCGAGCTCCGGGAACCCATCCCATGGTCAAAAGCGGAGGAGTAAGGCCTTGACCGGGTGCCTGCATCGCCTGTCGGCGCTGCTGGTACTAGTGGGCTTTCTCACCACCCCAAATGGAGCTCATGCGGATCCCAACCACACCTCGCGCCTAAGGCTGTTTGCAGACCTCGACGACGACGACGACGATGGCGTTGCAGACGCGCTTTCGACCGACTTGAAGCACGGCGCTGGAACCGACGTCGTCTGGCTTGACCCGTTGGTCAAACCGACGATGTCGTTGCAGAAAATAGAAGGCGAAGCGGCTCGGGTGGTAGCGGACGACCGTATTTTGGGAGCGTCGTCGAATAACCTGCCGCATACCATTCGCCGGCTTGGTCTTCAGGGTGTGGCTGCCGGACGATCGCACGTACAGCTTTCTGGGCTCGATATCGAGGCGAGTGTAGTGGAAGTGATTGCCTCTGATGAGTCCGGCAAGTACATCGATCTGGCCATCTCGCACGCCGAGATCGCGCGCACGCTTCCGCCGGAGCTTCTAGCTCGGGAAGACGGTCACAAGGTGGACGGCGAAGGATTACGCTGGATTGCCATTGGTCCGCGCGAAGCTCTGCCGGAACGGGCGCGATTGGTTTCAACCGCTCCCAACGGCACACGGCTGGACTCGATTGAACCGGTATTATTCGTGCCGACCGATTGCCCGGATCGAGTCGCGCCGGAGTTCTCGTGCAGTGCGACAACGTTGATTCGTGCCACCATCGATCAAACCGATCGCGCCCATCCCGAGTCTTCCGATCGCTCGTTAACGGCCGAAGTCGGCGGTCGGATCCTGCTTTACGTGGACCAGCAGAAAGCCAGCTCCATTCGGGTGGGAGGGCCGCGCGACAGCACGCTGGGGCCGCTCGGGCGATTCCAGGCACAGGTTCGAATGCACCTGGTGCGGCTGTCGCGAGCCGGCGCGGTTCCCATCGGCGGGAACGACCGGGGCGCGCTCGGTCTCGCTCGGCAGGAGCTGCGCACAGCAAGCTCACTCTGGGGGCAGTGCGGAATCCACATCGACGGTGGACCGATAGCGCAAATACAGATTGTGGACCCACCGCCACCCTACATGTTGGCGGTCGGTTGCGATTTGGGACTGCCGGCGAGCGGGGGCATGGTGGCTTTTGCCATCGGCAAAAAGCAGTTTCGGATTCGCACCGAGCGAGGTCAGACGCCGACCGAGGTCGCAAACGCGGTGGCAGCGGCGCTCAGGCGAGCTGGATTCGGAGCTCGCCTGAGCCCCAACACACGGATCACGTCGGCGGCTCTGAGCACAGTTGACGTGCTGGTGAGCAAACCCGATGGTGCGCTCGCGACGCTCCAGACCGGAGCCGGGGATGGCTCCCGACTCCCGCTTTCGACCGACGCCTCGCTGGATGTGTGCCTGGGCGAAGTGGAGCTTTCGGATGGGCTCACGCATTTCGACGACTTCGACGCCGCGGCGGGCACGGTGGAAGAGCGTGCGCTCATCAAGGCTTTCGATGACGGCGATCCGAGCACCATCGACGTATTCATCGTGCCTGCGTTCGCTCAGAGCGGGCGTATCGGCGAGTCCTTCATCTATTCCAAAGGATCGAGCGTGCGCAACGTTGTGATCATGGATCGCGCTGCGGTGCGCGCCGGAGCACGCTCATTCGCATTGGCGCACGAGCTCGGCCATATATTCCTCGAAATGCCCGGTCACCCGGACGATTTCGGGGTTGATCAGTCGTCCTCTTTAATGGATGCGGACGCGGCCGACCCCACCATCTTCGGTCCCCGACGCTTGACCATGGAGGAGTGCGAAAGGGCGTTCTTGCAGAGCGGTCCGGGCGCTCCGGTGCCATTGCTCAATCCGTGGCCGTTGTATCGGCACCGCGAAAAGCCGTAGTCCGAGCGTCGGTGGGGATATGGACTAGCTTGCGCTGTCCGCCGCTATCCGGCTCTTGGGGCGAAGCTCGAGCGCGCTCAAAATGTCGAGCGCCATCCGCTTCCGCGCGGCGTTCTCACTGCTCGGGCCTACGCAAGCGGGACATCCGGTTCGGCACGGACACCCCTCGATGAGCGCGCCGGCCTGCTCGAGGAGCTCGGTTGCGGTTTCGTAAATGCGTTCTGAAAGCCCAACCCCGCCGGCATGTGCATCGAACAGGAACACCGTCGGGTCGAAGCCTCCG
>DASXTY010000223.1:0-4250 GCA_036505155.1 Polyangiaceae bacterium
AGGCGCCGTGTGCCCGAGTCGGCGCCGGTATTACGGGCGTAGCTGACCGGCACCTCGCACGGCGCCTTCCGCCCCACCGTCGAGGCCGCTGCCATTGCGGAGGGTATCGACCGGCTCGAACACGCCATCGAAAAAACGCTCGCGTGAGGGTTCGCCTTCGGCTCAGCTTTCGGCGCCGGGCACCGGTTCCAGCACCGGGAGCTTTTTTACGTCGCGCTCTCGAAACAGAGCCAAAAAAAGCATGCTTGCGAGCAGAGTCATCGCCAGCGGTACGGTGTAGATCTTCGGCCAGTTGTGGCCTCCCCCCGGCAGCGCGTACGCGGGAAATACGGCGCCGCACAAAAGCATCCCCAAGAGGCTTCCCACTCCATCGCACACCACTGCAAGCAGGGCTTGGGCGCTGGCTCGGGCATCACTGCGAGCCATGAGGTCCACCGCAATGTTGGCGCCCACCATGGCAAAGACGATGTTGAAGCCGTGCAGCAACTGCGAGGCGATCACCAGCCAGGCTGGCGAACCTATCGCACACGCAGCAAAGCGCAGTGGCCAGGCCACAATGCCAGTGAAGGGGCGCACGCCATGGCGGTGAATGAGCGTGCCCATCGACGGAAATAGCACCAGGCCATGGCGAAAGTCGGGAAGCTCGTCGCCTGACCTGCCCAAAGCAGCGCCACGGCGCGCACCAGGCTCATCGTCGCCAGGCAAATCTGCGCTGGGAGGTAGCGATCGGCGATCCACCCGATGGCGACCGGAGCCACGAGCGAAGTGAGCGGGCGAGCCATGTATACGAAGCTCACCTGCTGTTCGCTGAACCCGAGCGCGCGGTGCATGTGGATGGCTTGCAGCGGCGCGTACGTGGCGTGCACGGCGATCTCCATGAACAACATCATGGAAAGTCGGATGAGCAGGCTGCGCTCGGAGGTCGTGTGCTTCAAGACTGACGCCGACGCGCCGAACGAACGGCGAACAGGGCCGCCAAAGTGAGCCACCACGCCTTTCGACCGCCGACCACTCCGCAGCCGCAGCCCCCCGTATCGAGAGAGCTTGCAGGTCCGCCGTTGGGACTCGCAATCGTCGCGCCGGTGGAGGTCATCGAACCGTCAGGCCGCCGGGCGCGCCTCCATTGGGTGGTGCACCACCCGCGGCGACGACACCGCCGTTCGCGACACCAGAATCCGGCGCGCTTCCCGCGAGGCCGAGCGTCGTAAAGTTCATAGCCCGAGGCAAGCATATCGCAACCTCAGGGGCCCAAGAAGCACCGTCGGCCACGGCGGCAAGGCGTGGTCGCTGGCTGCTGCCGCGGAGTCGTTCATGTGAGGTAGGCTGGGCCTCATGGCAACTCGGTCTTTTGGCGACTCGTACACCGGTGAGTACCTGAATCAAGTGGCGTTCCCGCTCGGCGGCTTCGGCACGGGGATGATCTGCATGGATGGCATCGGCGGGTTCACGCACGTCTCGCTGCGGCACACGCCGGCCGTCGAGCACGCCCCGCGCGTCTTCGCAGGCGTGCACGTTCGAAAGGCAAAAGATCCGTCGGCGCAGAGCGTGGCGCGGGTGGTCGAAGGCAGGGTGCCGTTGCGCTACGGATATGCGAACTGCCGTGACACCGATCTAGAGCGGCTCTACGGACTGCCGCGCTTTGAGCGCTCGAGCTTTCGCCAGCGTTTTCCTTTCGCAGAGGTCGCCCTCGAGGACGACGCGGTGCCCGTTTCCGCGCGCATCCGCGCATTTAACCCCTTCGTCCCCAACGATGCCGACGCTTCGAGTTTGCCCGTTGCCGGTCTCGAATACTCGTTCAAGAACACGACCACGGAGCGCCTCGCTGTCGTGGTTTCCTTCCATGCCAAGAACTTTTTGAAACAACGCGACGACGGGTTGCGGGTGGAGCCGATTCCGGGCGGCGTCTTGCTGTATCAAGAGCCGAGCGCCCAAGCGCCCTGGGAGGAAGGCGGTTTATGCGTGCTCTCGCCCGATCCGGCCACAA
This sequence comes from Polyangiaceae bacterium, assembly GCA_036505155.1. Taxonomy (GTDB): domain Bacteria; phylum Myxococcota_A; class Polyangia; order Polyangiales; family Polyangiaceae; genus DASXTY01. Next base: position 1,985 of record DASXTY010000223.1, read on the forward strand.
CCGTCGATTGTCAATGGTTTCGCGGCGGATGGTTCGACGAAGGCACCGTGCTCTGGCGCCGGATCGCGATGGGCGAAACGCGGTCCACCCAGCCCTATGCCGACAAGCATAGCGTTTCTCCGGGCGGGAGCCTGTACGTGCCCTTCTCGCTCGAGCCGGGGCAGGAGCACACCGTGCGCGTACTGCTCGTTTGGTACGTGCCGCGTTCCACCTTGCGAGAAGGACAGCCGCGCGACGAAGAGCCGATCCCGATCAACGAGCGCAGCGCGGAGACCCACTACGTTCCGTGGTATGCAGCTCGCTTTGGGAACCTGCGCACCATTGCCGATTATTTTCTGGCTCACTACGACGATCTTCTCGAAAAGAGCGAACGCTTCAGCCGCGCCCTTTTCGCGAGCACTCTGGCGCCGGAGGCGCTCGAGGCCGTCTCCTCGAATCTCTCGATCCTGAAGTCTACAACGGTGATGCGCCAGCACGACGGACGCTTCTGGGCCTGGGAAGGTTCAGCCGACACCTTCGGATCGTGTCACGGCACGTGCCAACACGTTTGGAATTATGCGCAAGCAATGGCCCACCTGTTCTCGGAGCTCGAGCGCGGCATTCGTGAAACCGAACACGAAGTGTGTATGGATCAACGCGGGCATCAGGAATTCCGAACGCCGCTACCGATTCGGCCCGCGCAAAACAGATTTCACGCCGCGGCTGACGGCCAACTCGGCGGTGTGATCAAGGTCTATCGCGAGTGGCGTGTGAGCGGCTCGCGAGCTTGGTTGCAGCGTCTTTGGCCGAACGTCCGTAAGAGCCTCGATTTCATGATCGAGACTTGGGACCCGCACCACAGCGGTGCGCTCGAAGAACCGCACCACAACACCTACGACATCGAGTTTTGGGGCCCGAACGGCATGACGTCGAGCTTTTATGCGTCGGCACTCGAGGCCGCGGTGCGGATGGGCGAAGCGCTGGGCGACGACGTCGCGACCTACCGCAAACTGCGGAGCCTTACGGTTTCTCATTTGGAGGACGAACTCTTCAACGGTGATTACTTCGTCCAGAAGGTTCAGGTGAAGGGGCTGAAAGCCCAAACCCCTTCGCAAGTGGAGACCATCCACGCTTCGTACTCGCCCGAGGCGCTCGCACTTTTGGAGAGCGAGGGGCCCAAGTACCAATACGGTAACGGTTGCCTCTCCGATGGCGTGCTCGGCTTTTGGATCGCGCAGTGCGCGGGGCTTGCCGAGATCGCCGATCACGACAAGATCGGCAGTCACTTATTGGCGGTCTACCGCTACAACTTCCGCGCCGATCTCACTGGCCACGCCAACCCGCAGCGTCCCAGGTACGCGCTCGCGCCAGAGGGCGGGCTGCTCTTGTGTTCATGGCCAAAACAGAACGCTCCCACCATCCCGTTCCCCTACAGCGACGAAGTGTGGACCGGCATCGAATACCAGGTGGCTTGCCATCTGATCAGCTATGGGCACGTGAGCGAGGGTCTCGAAATCGTGCGGGCGGTTCGCAAACGCTACGATGGCAGGCACAGAAATCCGTTCGATGAGGTCGAGTGCGGGCGCTGGTACGCAAGGGCCCTCGCAAGCTACGGGCTGCTGGCCGCGCTCAGCGGCGCGCGCTACGACGCCGTCGAACGAGTACTCTACCTGAGCCCCAAAGTTCCCGGGGATTTCGCTGCATTTCTGTGCACGGCGGGCGGCTACGGGACGGTCGGTGTTCGCGGCGGCAAGCCTTTCCTAGACGTGACTGAGGGTGAGATCAAATTAGACAAAATCGAATACACACCGCTCGCTCGCTCGGCGTGATTTCGTCGCTCGAGCCTTGCAAAGCGTTTTGTGGACACGCTCCCGGCCACAATGCTCCGACTTTATGACAAGCGGAGTAACTTTCATCGCCTGGTAAACGTTCAAACTACCCCCGTGAGCGGCGGTGCGCAACCCAGGTGTTCTGACGGCCGGCTGCAAAGCTAACACTCCGGTGAGAGTGGTCGCTTCACCGCTGCGCTTGCGTCACCACGGTGGCAGGACTGACTTTTCCGCGGTTCGCCGTGCCTGTGGCATAGTCCTCGGCATGGCGCTGCTCACGCACCTCCCGACGGCAGAGGCAACGCGTCTGGGCGCCGCCTACGGTTTGGATATTGCTTCGGTCGAACCCCAGTCGGGATCGGTCAACTCGAACTTTCGACTCGAAGCCGGAGATGGGAGCCGATTTTTCCTTCGGATTTACGAAGAACAGGGCTTTGACGGCGCCAGGAGCGAGCTTC
>DASXTY010000224.1:0-1601 GCA_036505155.1 Polyangiaceae bacterium
CCGCCATGGCGCCGCCGCTCGCAGCTCCTTTGCCCGCACTTCCGTTCGCGGTGCCGCCACTGCCATGGTGTGCTGACGGCTCATTCACGCACCCCGAAGCCGCCAGGAACAGCAGGCCGGTGGTTGCGCTCGCCCGTGGCAACCAGGAAGACTTGCGCTTCATCACCGATACCAATATCACGAACCACGCCGGGCCCGGGTACGGCGTATTCGTCACCTGAGGTCAGTGCCACGCCCCACGGATGGCCGCGCGGCCGAGGTTCGTGGCCGGGCGGATCCCGCCTTCATGTTGCATCGCTCTCTCTCTCCTCTTTTGCGCTTGGCTCGGGGTCACCGCATGGCTCGTAGCGTGGGCTCGCGCGCGGCCTCGCCATCGCGACGACTGCAAGCGCTTCTGGCGACAGTGGCCTTACTTGTGGGATGGGCAGCGACAGCCGGCGCCGCCGACGCAGCCGGCGCAGCCGACGCTGTCCGCTCGGCGGAAGCGTCGGTCGACAACAGCGCGCCGCTCTACTTTCACAACGACGTCGACTACGGCAGCGACAGCGAGTTCAACCCGGTTCAAGCGACGCTCCATCTCTCGTTCGATATTTTGCGCAACGCGTCCTACCAAGACAACCCGTTCAAGCTGGCGTATGGCGCGGGTTTCGAAAACGTCGCAACGAACCTGGCTCATCCGTTCGACGCGATCGACAAGAGCGGCGGAGCGGGGGAGTTCATCGGTCGCGAAGTATTTCCGATCAAGGGCCTCAACTCGGCTCACGGACAGTGGATCCCAAACTACACCTTGCACGCCCTCGGCGAGGGCTCGGTGTATCGGAAGCTTTGGAGTTGGTACGCTGCTCGGGGTGTCCCGGTTCCGTGGTTGTTCGGGCTGCTCAACACGGCAGCGGCTCAATTCGTGAACGAGGTGGCGGAAAACGGCGACTTTCGCGGACCGAACACCGACCCCGTGGCGGATTTTTGGATCTTCAACCCGATCGGCTACGTGCTCTTTTCGATCGACCCGGTGGCTCGATTTTTCTCGTCGACGGTGAGAATCAACTTCTGGCCCCATCAAGCGACGTTCGATGTGGTGCACCTGAAGCTGCTCAATACCGGGGGCAACTACAGCTTCAAGTTTCCCCTCCCTCGCACTGATTTGAAGCTCTTCTACTATACGGGCACCGACGGACTCTTCGGTCTGACCGTCCCGACCCGGCGCGGTGATTCAATCTCCGTGGCCGCGGGCACGCATCTCTATACGATTCGTCCCGTGTATACCGAGCAGGGCGGTCGAATCATCTTGCCCGATGATCTGGAATTTTCGCTGGGCGCCTTTTGGGATCGAAATGAGTCGCTTTTGACCTCGGTTCAGCTGATTGGCCCGAAGCATCCGACCGCGCTTGCGAATGTCTATCCCGGCTTGCTCAGCATCGCCGGCTTCCGTTTCGGGCTCTATGGCTGCGCCGGCTACTACGACGGCCTCGCGCTAGGCCTCAGCGTCTCGTGGCTGCCGCTCGGGCCCGGCTTCGCTGCCTGGACGCGGACTAGCCAAGAGCTGCTGTAGGCCCGAGCGTGGCGGCTCAATAGCTGGAGAACAGCGCCCACAAGAACTTGGG
>DASXTY010000225.1:0-7340 GCA_036505155.1 Polyangiaceae bacterium
CGGATAAGGCGGCGCTGTTCAAGACGGCCATGAAGCAGATTGCTCATCGCCACGGACTCAGTGTCACCTTTATGGCAAAATGGAACGCGGACTTACCCGGCGCCAGCGGCCATCTGCACCAGAGCTTGTGGCGCGGGAAAAAAAATGCCTTTCATGACCCGGCCGCGCCCAGAGGAATGTCGCTGGTGATGCAGCGCTACCTCGCGGGACAGTTGAGCCTCATGCAAGAGCTCACCGCCATGATCTCGCCCACCGTGAACAGCTACAAACGCTACGTTCCCGGCGTTTGGGCGCCTCTGGTTGCCTCCTGGGGCGTCGAAAATCGCACCTGCGCGCTTCGAGTCATCGGCCTTGGCCAGCCGGAGGTGATGCGCATCGAGCACCGCCAGTCCGCGGCCGACATGAATGCCTACCTGGCGATGGCGGCTGCATTGGGCTCCGGCCTTTGGGGAATTGAAAATCAGCTCGAGCTCGGCCCGGAGACGCTCGGCGATTCGGGGTCCGAAGGTCCAAACCGGCTGCCCCGGAATTTGAACCAGGCCACCGATCTGTTCGCCCAGAGCAAAGCCGCCCGAGAACTTTTTGGAGCCGAATTTGTCGACCACTACCGGCGCACCAGGGAATGGGAGGTGCGTTGCTCGGAAAGAGCGGTTACCGACTGGGAGCTCCGACGCTACTTCGAGGCCATTTGATGGATTGGGTTCCGGTGGTGTGACGATGGCGGCAATCTGGAATTTTCCGACACGCATCGTATTCGGTTTGGGAGAGTCGCAACGCACCGGTGAGGAAGCGGCGAGTCTCGGCATTCAGCGCGCGCTCCTGGTGACGGACACCGGCGTCGTCTCCGCCGGCCTGACCGATGGCGTCCTCACTTCCTTGTCTCGTTCCGGGATTAAGGTTCACACGTTCGCGGGCGTGGACAGCAACCCCACCGAACAGAATATTGAAGACGGTGCAAACGCCTATGCTGCGCATCGGGCCGATGGAGTGATCGCGCTCGGCGGCGGTTCGCCCATTGACGCCGCCAAGTTGATCGCGTTGCGCGCCCGCACCGACCGACCATTCGAGGAGCTCGACGACGCGGTAGGCGGCGGTCGGTACGTGCCCTCGGATGTGCCGCCGTTGGTCGCGCTGCCCACCACCGCGGGAACCGGCAGCGAAGTGGGAAGATCCGGGGTGCTCACGCTGCGGTCGAGCCATCGAAAGACGGTGATCTTTTCACCGCACCTGCTGGCAAAGGTGGCCATCTTGGATCCCGAGCTCACCCGATCCATGCCGCCGCGCACGACCGCCGCCACCGGCTTCGACGCTCTCACGCATTGCATCGAGTCTTATCTTGCGCGCGGAGACCACCCCATGGCCGATGCGATTGCGCTTTCTGGCATCGATCTGATCGCGAAGCACTTGCCGCTCGCCGTCACTGACGGCAACAACTTGGAAGCGCGCGGAGCGATGATGAAAGCAGCCATGATGGGAGCCGTTGCATTTCAAAAAGGGCTCGGTGCTTGCCACTCGCTAGCGCACCCGCTGTCGAGCGAATGCGGTTTGCACCATGGCCTGGCCAACGCGTTGTGTCTGCCCGCGGTGCTGCGCTTCAACCAGCGCGGTGCGATAGAGCGAGTGCTGCACGTCGGGTTGCTCGTCGGTGCGGATGCGAGGGAAGGGGCGTGCGCAGAGGCAGTGCTGGCGTTTCGGACCGAGCTCGGGCTTCCCGCAGGCCTGCGCGCGGTGGGCGTCGATCCGAGTCTTTTGCCGCGACTCGCCGATCTGGCGTTCGAAGACGCATGCCACCGAGAAAATCCGGTGCCCTGCACGCGCGACGATTTGCTCGGGCTCTACCAAGCGGCGCTTTGAAACGCCGGCTTTGAACCACCCGTGCTCCGTGGTGGCGTGCGACCCCGCCTAACGCGTGCGACCCGCATGTCGCGGTGCCTTTCGGCCCGCTGCGGTAACTCGCCCCGTTGCCCGACCCCGCCTTTCGAGTCGTATCTTTTAAAAATCGCGAGAAGTTTCGCGGACTTGGACCCGGTGGCGCAACGAAATCCGATGGCGTTGGCACACCTTTCGCAACATCATGAAACGCACACCGCAAGAAACTTTCCCGACTGCTGCGTCGATGCGTACTGCAGCAGAATGAAGACTCGAGCGATCCGACTCATGCCCCGCTTCGCAGCAACCACCAAAAACTCCCGACAATCTCCGCACGATGACCGGGAGGATTCTCCGCACGATGACCGGGACGTCGCACAGGCCCACTTGCGCCGCGCGTGGCGACACCGCCGTCGTGGCGAACAGCGCCGTGCCATGCTGGCGTTGCGCCAAGCTTGTCATGCGGAGAGCAACGAGCCGCGACTGTGGACGCAATACGCGGTCCAATGCACCCGCGTCGGCCGCGTCCCGGATGCTATCCAAGCGCTGCGACACGCTATTTGGCTGAGGGAGCGAAACGGGGACCCATCGCGCGTCAAAGTGACGCGCGCGCTTCTTGCGCACCTCGAGCACGGCGAGATCAAGTTGCCCCTCCGCGCGGCCTAGCGGCGCGGCGCGGCGCGTCATCGCATCCGGGCTGCCCCTATCCGTGGGGCCGAAGCTCCGGCTCCGACGAGTTGCGCCATACGAGCCCTGCATTGTCAAAGGAACGCAACGTGTTGCGAGTGCAGAGCGGGCACAACCAGGCGACGTCAAACAGCTGATTTTCCGCGCCAATCGCGGTGGCAGGCGCGCTGTCTTGGCTTTTTTGCCGGGTGTCTTTGGCCCAGCCGCGAATGACGTGGCGGTGTTCGTCCAAATCCGCGCCAAGCTGCGCTTGGCATTCACAAACCGACCGAACTGTTGCAATCCGCATCGTTCTCGAGCGAGTCCATACGGCAACGCGCCGATTACGTCAAGTTCGAAGAACTGCAATCAGCACAAAACTAAAGCCCAACGAGAAAAATGCAATAGTGAAGGCAGGCGCCCATGGGGCCTATCCCCCCGGATCGTTAGGCCGGCTCGATTCACTGGCTGAGTGTGCCTGCGTCGACGGCGTCGCGCTGGTGCAGCTGCGGCCCACGGGGGCGCTGTCGGGGTTTTGGCATTGTCCGAAGGCTCGATCGAGGCAGGGTTGATGCCGGTCTTCGCAGTTTCAAAATAGGCTCCTGATCTCCCATCGATGGATATCTGACCTAAAAAGTGCTCGAAGTCCGCAAGCCTCGGCGTAATCCTCTGGGTAGTTCGCGTATCCACAAAGCATGATCACCACAAAGCTTGAATCTCCTGCCTGCCGCTGCGACTTGGCGGACCAGCTCTTCTCCGCGGGAGCGCACCCGAAGGGCTTCGGCACGATGACGAAACGTATCTTGCGCAGGCGCCTCGCCCCCGGCAATCTTGCCCGATTGAATCTCGAAAATGCGCGAAGCCAAAGTCATCCCGCTCTGTCGCGAACCGTGCCAGGGGGCCGAAAGATAGGGCGATTTTATAGTGGTTTTTTCACGAAACGCGGCTAAACTTCCTGCATCCGCGGGACTAGCTCAGTTGGTAGAGCACAAGCTTCCCAAGCTTGGGGTCGCGGGTTCGAACCCCGTGTCCCGCTCGAAGAACGGACCTGAATTCGACAGCGTCGTCTTCGTCAAGGCGTGCAACCCCACGGGCAGCGCCACGTGGAGCTCCCCGCGTGGGGGTTGCAGTAGCAATTTACCGACCCGTACGGGCAGCAGGTTCCGGTGAGGCCCGTGCATAAGACTTGATTGTCCGGAGGCTGTGTAGCCGGGCAGTTGGGGTTACCCCCAGTTCCCGAACCGCCCGAGCTGGTTACACCGCCGCTACTTGTTCCGCCGGAGCCGCCTTTGCCGCCACTCCCGCCGGTACCGCCTTTCCCGCCGCTGCCCCCGGTGCTGGTCGATCCGCCGCTAGTGCTCCCTCCGGATCCGCCCTTTCCCGTAACCCCACCGGCGTTGGTGGAACCGCCCTTCCCGGTGAGCCCGCCGGCGCTGCCACCGCCTGCTCCTGATGTTCCCCCAGCCGTGGTCCCGCCCCCGCCCGAGCCTCCCGAGCCCGGTCCCCCCCCGTTACCGGTGGTACCGGCGAATGTCGTTGTACCCCCGTCCGCTATACCGCTGCCGATGACGGACACGTCTTCTTGTGTGGCGCAAGCCCAGGCGACCGACGCGGCTACGCAAGCTACCGATACGCGAAGGGGGTTTTGCATGATGGCGCCTTTCGTCCCCAAGGGGCTCGGTCCATGAGCTTATCCGAAAATGGGCTAATCTCGCAACACGCGGCAAGAAAATCGCGGGGCGCAACGCTTTGCATCGACGAGCATTCGCGAAAACCTTCCTCGGCGGGGGACTCTCGCTGGTCTTCGCCAATAACTCGGTCGCCGTCACCCCCGCATCGGACGAGCTCGAGCAACATGAGTTGTTTTTGAATGGGGATACACGGCTTGCGCGGCGCGCCCTCTTGTTGATCCCGAAGCACGCGCTGCCGCGTGAGCCACTTCCGCTTCTCATCTTGCTACACGGGCTGGGTGAAACGGACAGCGAGCTCCATGGCATCCACGCCTGGGAAGATCGCTACGGACTGGTTCAAGCCTATCAGCGCTTGCGAAGAGCGCCCATTATCCGCACCTTGCCCGAAGCCGGGTATCTGACGGATCAGCATCTCGAAGAGCTCAACTGCTCACTTCGGCGACAACCGTTTCAGGGCATGATGCTGGCTTGCCCGGTGACTCCGAATCCGCACCGTCCGGGGCCCGCGGCAAAAACCTTAGATCGCTATGCGGAGTGGATCGAAAGCGCGTTGATTCCGGCGGTAAAGCGCCGCAGAGCCGTGCGAGAAGGACCCCGAGGGCGCGGATCGTATGGCCTCGACGGCTGCTCGATGGGCGGCTACGTGGCCTTGGAGGTGTTTCTTCGCAAGCCGGAGCTCTTCTGTACGCTGGGGGGCGTCCAAGCAGCGATCAGTGTTCCGAGCGCGAGGGACTACGCGGGACGCATTGCGAGCGCAATCCGGCGCGTGGGGCCGCGTCCAATTCAAATCGTAACTTCAAGCGGCGATCCATACAGAAGATCCAATCAGGCGTTGTCGACGAAGCTCCGTCAACTGGGAGTTCCCAACGCGTTCAGCGCTCCGCCGGGCCCGCACAACCAGCCGTGGCTTCGAGAGATCGGCACTTTGGAGATGCTGCTCTGGCACGACCGGCAATTTGTTGAGCTTGCAGGGCGTTAACGCAAGAGTTAAGCGGTGCGTGACCTTCGCCAGCTCAAGTCGGAGCCTTTGGCCAGGCGGCGGGCAGGGACCTCGGCGTGAACCGTGCGAACCACCGGGCTTTCTGAGCTGGGGTTCGCGGAAGCCAGAATTCTAGTGTGCAGGCGAGCCAGGCTCAGCACCGCCTCGCAGAGCTCACCAAAGCTCAAGCCGTCGGCGCGGGCAATCCTGGAAAACACGCTATTTTGCGTCAGGTTGGGTGCCGCATCCACCTCCAACACATATTCGTTCTGGCCTTCGGTCACCAATACGTCGACCAGGACCGGCCCGCTGGTTTCCAGCGCACGCGCCGCCTGCTCCGCGAGATTGAGCACGCCGCGATAACGCGTCGGCGACAGCGCCGGCGCTGCGGGCGCGGGGTTTTTCGGCACGGCGCCGAGCACCTTTCCCTCGAGAATGGCCACCGCGATTGGTTGAGCGCCAATGTAGCGCTCGACCAGCGCGCTATCGTCGTGACAGAATGCGCGCTCCATCGCTCGAGTTAGCTCCGCCAGGTTGTTTGCCCTGCTGGCGAGCCCCATGCCTCGCCGGCGGGGCTTCACCATGACCGGAAAGCCGAAAGAGCCATGTTTTTCAGCCACGGGCGAATCGCGATCGGTGGTTATTAATTGGTAATAGGGCGGCGTCGGAACGTTGTGCAGTCGGAGGAGCTCTTTGGTTTTCAGCTTGTCGCTCGACAGGTAGCTCGCCATGGAGCTCGAGCCTGTGTAGGGGATACGCAGGAGCTCGAGAGCGCCTCGCACGCTGGCTGCCATCGGGCCGCTGAGGGCCAGAAATGCGGCTTGTATGCTGGTGTTGCTCAGCATGGCGAAAACATCGGGCCCACGGTCAACTCTCACGCGCACCACAGTCCTTCCGGCGCGTTCGATTGCGCGGGCGATGGCATCGCCCGATTCTCCGCCCTGGGACAAAACGCCAATCGCTTCGGCTTTCATGGGGTGTTCTCACGGTTAGCGACAGCCTGGGCGCTGGGCCAAAAAAGGCGGAATTTGGGGAGCCCCTTGTCGAGCTCACCTGATTTCTAGCAAACCTCGACTAACACCGCGGTAATATTGTCTTTTCCGCCGCGTTGATTCGCGATCTCAATGAATCGCTCGACGGATTGTTGACCCCCCGACGCCGCGAGCTCCGGGATCTCGTCGAGGGTCAGGTATCCATGCAGCCCGTCGCTGCACAATAGGTACTGATCGCCGAGATCCGCCTCGTACACCTGGATATCCACTTGCACGTAATCGCGATTGCCGACTGCGCGGGTGATCACATTGCGCTTCCGGCTGAACTTGGCTTCCTGTTCGGTGATGAGGCCATGCTTGAGCTGCCAGTTGATCAAGGTGTGGTCCTCGGTCAGCTGCTCCACATGAGTGCTGCGCACGCGGTAAATGCGGCTGTCGCCGACCTGGGCGATCACTAAGTTATCCCCAACGTTGATCATGGCGCTGATGGTGGTTCCCATTCCGGCCTTGTCCGCGTCTTGCTCCGCCATTCCGTAAACTAGATAGGTCGCCGCCTGTACCGCACCTTCGAGCAGCCGGCGCGCTGCCTGGAGACATTCTTCGGTGACGGGTTCGGTCGCGGGAAGACCTGGCTTTCCCCGTTTGATCATGCCGTAAATGGTGTCCACCGATTCAAGACTTGCGACTTCACCCGCGGCATGCCCGCCCATACCATCGGCGACAATCCACAATCCGAGCTCGTCATCGCACAAAAAGGCGTCCTCGTTACTTTGCCTGCGGCGGCCCACGTGCGAGGCCCCGTAAGAGCGCATGACGAGACTTTCCGTTGGGATCATGCGAGCTCGAGCCGAGACCGATCAATGATAGGCGATCAGACCTCAGCCGTCAGCAAGGCACCGCGCGCCGGGGCCCGAGATGCACACAACCGCGGTTTTGACCCGTGTCCCCGGCGCACGCCTGGCCCGGAGCTGGACCTAGCTTGCACCGGCGCGCGTTGGCAAATACCTTCCGTGGATGTCCCCCGCCGCTGTCAGCGTATCGGTCAAGGGGTGCGGCCCTGCTCGGATCGCCGCCGCCTTTGCCGACGCGTTCGCCGCCGTGTCCTCCCCGGGCGGTGCGCTCCTGTTCGTGCATGGCGCTACG
>DASXTY010000226.1:0-3451 GCA_036505155.1 Polyangiaceae bacterium
ACGATGATGCTAGGGTCCTGTCCGGCGAAGCCGCCGGCGCGAAGCGCCGGTCCGAACTACGGAAACGAATTGCGGAGACAGGACTTCCTTATCAAAAAGACTATCCCGCGTTCTGCCAGCGCGTCGCCAATTTCGTTCAGAACTCACCCGGAGCTCACATCTGGATTTTGGGCAATGAGACCAACTTGAAAGTCGAATGGCCGCAGTACGAAGGAACCACTGAAAAGATCACGATTGCGCTCTACGTCGAGGCGTTCCAGCTCTGCCGGAGCGCCATCAAAGCCCTTCCGGGACATGACGGCGATCAAGTGTTGCCACAAGCGAGCGCGACCCAGACTTGGGACAGCGGGCTCGACTGGGTCGATTACCACCTGGCGATGTTGAATGCCATCGGTCCCGGGAACCTGGACGGGATCGCGCTTCACACCTACACGCAGGGTAGCGATCCCAACCTGATCTTCAGCGAAGACCGAGTCGGAGCCAAGTCTCGCTACAGTCAGTTCCGAGCCTATCGGGATTTCATGGCCGTGCACCCAATCTGGGCCCAGTCGCTTCCCGTCTACGTGACCGAGACCTGCCCGGTTGGGATCGGCTACAGCGCGGACAGCGCCGGTTGGATCCCTAACGCGTACACCGAGATCGATGCCTGGAACCAAGTTCCGGGGGTCCAGAAGATTCGCGCGCTTGCGCTGTTTCGATGGTGGAAACGTCCGTGCTGCCCTTGCTACCTGGAGGGCAACCCGGAGGGCATCGCGGATTTTTTGGAGGCAATGAACTATGAATATGTATGGAGGTAGGAACGGGCGCTCTTTGGTGGCTACTCTACGGGCTACAGGCGATGGTCAAACTGTATGACCCGGCGTTGTCGTTGCAACCACAGTCCCCGTAGGCGAAGTTGAGCTGTTCGGGCGAAATAGCCCCGAGGTCGAGCTGCACCGTGTAGATGTGCGATGGATTGAACGCCGGGTATCCAGCCGTCAAGAGGTTGGCGACAAAGTGGCTGGTCGACGTGCACTCGGCGGGACAAACGCAGCTTCCCTCGCTCACTCGGTTATAGACCATACATGCGGAACACGCTGTGATTGCTTTCGTCATGTCACTCGCGTCCAACGTATAGAAGGCATCCGAAAATACGCCGGCCGCACCCTGAATAATCCCGCTTACCGTGATGGTCACGAGTCCGGTGTACGCGTTTTGGGTGGGCGCGCCGGGCGTTCCACAATCCGGAACGGTCACGGTATCCGGCGCACCGCCCGTGCCGGGACAAGCACTTCCACCGGTTCCGCCTGTTCCCCCGGTCGCGCCACCAGAACCACCGGTTGCGCCACCGGCACCGCCCGTTGTACCGCCGGTTGCACCGCTGCCGCCGGTCGCACCGCCCATCCCGCCGGTCGCGCTGCTTCCGCCCGTACCACCGCCTCCGGCCGTCCCGCTCGATCCGCTGCTTCCGCCGGTGCCGCCCGCACCGCCCCCAACCACGCAGTGCGCGCCGCCGGTCTCACTGCAGCCGTTGGAACAGTCGACGGAGCTGTAACCGGCTCCGTGGCTGTCGCAGGTGAAGAGCGCGGTGCGCAGACAGAGCGAACTCTGCGGCGTACAGACTTTCGCTGAGCACTTGCCAGAGTCGCAATAGGACGAAACAGGGCAGTCGGCGTCTTTGAGACACTCCGCGCAGTACCCCTTGGTCTTGTCACACAGCTGACCCGTTGAAGCGCAGTCCTTGTCGGATGCGCACTTCAGTCGACAGAGCGACGCGACGCACACGCTGGCGCTCTGGCAGTCTGTGTTGGCGACACAGTCCACGCAGCGCCACTTAGTGGCATCGCAAACTTGGTTCGTGGGGCAATCGCGCGAGTTGATGCAAGAGATGAACGGCTGACAGACTCCTCCAGAGCAGACCGCACCGGGGCTACAATCCACATCGAACCGGCAGCCAACGCACAGCTTGCGACTCGTGTCACACAGCTGACGCGAAGCAGTGCAGTCCTTGTCGCTCGCGCAGGGCGTCGCGCTCGGGGCGCCGGTGGCGATACCCCCGCCAGCCCCGCCGGTATCGGGTCCAGCACCTCCCGCGGAACTGACGTCAGCGGCGGCGTCGTTGGAAGAAACAATCATTGTCGACCCGCCGCACCCGCCCGGCAACAACGCGGCCAGAGCCCCAAATCCGATCAACAGCCGCGCCACCCGCCAAAAAGTGCCGTTCATCCGCCCAAGCATGGCGTGAGCATAGCACCGTCGTGGAATCTTTCGACACAGCCCGAGGTTCTCTGTTGCCGGAGCTCCTCCGTTGCCGCAATATACTTGGCATACCAAGTATATTTTTTTCGTGAAACGGGTCTTCCGCCGAACTCGAATCGACCTTATTTCCTGCTTCCGGTCCCTCGCAGTTGTCGATAGCGGACTGGCGACAGCCCGAACATGCGCTTGAACGACTCGGAAAAGTGCGTGTATTTGCTGAGCCCAACTTCCTGCGCGATGTCTTTGAGGGGACGGTCACTGGACATCAAAAGAAACCGCGCCGCTTCCATGCGCACCATTTGGAGGTACGTTCTAAAGTTGAGGTGGTAGGCGCTGATGGCACGCTGGAGAGAACGCACGCTTACCTGCAGTTCGCGCGCGATGTCGCCGATTTTCAGGTTTTCTCGAAAGCGGCGAGCGATGAGCTCGGACGCCCGGTAGGAGATGTCCTTGGAGCGACGGGTGTCGACCGCCAGTTGGAGCGGATCCACGGACGGCTCCTGTTCTAAGTAGGAACCCGGCTGAGCACAGAACAAACGCGCGACGTGCAGGATCAAAGCGCCGCTCAACGCCCGGGCGGAGGCGCTCCAACCCGGGGGTCGCGCCTCGAGCTCGTGGTGGATGGCGTGGAACAAAACGCCAACCAAACCGCTATCCAAGTCGGTCTTGACGCGGTCGGGCGAAGCTAGAAAACTCTCGAGCAATGCGTCCGCGGAACGCCCGGCGCTATCCACAGGCGCTTGTCTCAAGATGGGAAGAAATGCGACGAAACACACCCCCATTGCGCGGTCAGGGCGCGACGAAACTCGATGCGGCTCATAGGGAAACGCTACCGCAACGCTCCCGCGCTCGAGTGGATAAGTGCTTCCGCGAATCTCCATTTCGCCCTCTCCTTCCGAAACGAACATGAGCTCGAGCAGCGGGTGCGCGTGCGTCTCATTGTGCCAAACCTGGGCCGCGACGGCTCCCCACCACTGACAGGACCAGGCGTAATGCCCCAGCTCGGCTGCCAGCGGCGGGCTGGGCCACACGATTTTCTCGCCCATCCCCGGAATCCCAGCCATCGCGTGTTGAGGGTTGGTGTCGTTCAAACCGCCGCAGTATAGCAGACGCTCTCAGAAAGGTTAGACATGGAGCGAACTGCTTCCGAGGCCGCATTCGAGACCTCCATCGAGATCGCGACCCGGATCCCAACGCGCATGGGCTTGCAGCT
>DASXTY010000227.1:0-4338 GCA_036505155.1 Polyangiaceae bacterium
GAATCTGGTTCAGCGCGGTGGAGAACTCGGTCGCCAGGTTGTTGTCGGTAGCGACGATGACCGGCGTCGCGGTCCCCCCGGCCGCGGCAATCTGAGCGAAGATATACGCCATGTCCATGTCTGCGGGATCGGCGATCCCGAGAACGAAAGTCTGCACACTGGGAGTCCCGGCAAGCCCGGCTGCTGCGATCTGAGACATGGCGTCCGCCGCTGCTGGCACACCCACGCTGGCCGCGTCGAGTCCGCATCCATTCGGCCACCCATCGGTGACCAGCACGACGATCACATTTCGGTCCGGCGTTCGGAGCTTCCAGTCGCGGGCGTGAGCAATGGCGCCCTCGAGCGCCGCGTTCATGGGCGTGCCTCCTCCCGGGCTAACGCTGCTGAAAGCGCCCAGGATGGCTGGGCCGTTATCTGGCAAGAGCCCGATTTCTACCCATGGACGCGCGTAATATGTGGGGTCGCAATTCACGTTCACCTTGGGAGCGCCGAAAAATTGGATCCCCATTCCGATGCCGGCGGCTTCCGGAAGCGCAACGAAAGTCTGGAAACCCTTGATGACCGTATCCCACCGGACGCTTCCGTCGGGGAGCAAATATTGGGTTCCGCTCCCCATGGAGACCGAGCGGTCCATCATCACGTACATGTCGAGCGGGAAGAGCTGACCCCGGACGGTCGAGCTGGCGCATTCGGCGCCGGGCAAGACGCCGGTGACGGTGGTTCCCGGGTTAATGATGAGCGAGCCGTCGCCCATGGCCCCGCCGGTTCCGGTACCGGCGTCCGTCGCTTGGCCGCCCGCTGACACAGCTCCACTGGTTCCGCCGGACATGCCCGAGGCTCCGCTGCCTCCCCCACCGGGCGCTCCCCCAGCGCTGGTGGCGCCTTGCCCCCTCAAAACCTCGGTATTGCTCGACGAGCAACCGGTCAAAGCCAAGAGACCGGCCAGGCCAGCCACAAGAACGCCAGTGAGCATCACCCCTAATGTAGCTTGGGGCTCGAAAAGTGGATCGCCCCGGGACAAGATTTTAGGTCAGGCGCCGTCCGGAGGTGTAAACGCAGTCGTCAGATTGATGGCCACGCCGGATTGTGCGGAACGGTAGGCGGCGTCGAAAATTTCGATGACGTGGCGGGCGTGCTCGGCGTTGGCGACGGAGGGAATGCCGTCGCGGACCCATTGCACCAGCTGCATGATGTCTTCGAAAACGTGCATTTCCTCCATGTCGGCGTGTTTGCCGACGGCATGCGGTGTTAGCGAGATCCCGCTTCCATTTTTATCGCGTTCCCTTCCCGGATAGTCGATAGGCTCGTCATCCACCCGAGTGCCTCGGATGGTTCCTTTGGTACCGAAATAAACCGGGCCGTCCAGGCTCGAAATCCAGCCGGTCGCGGTGCCGTGCACGAAAGCGAACACGCTGCCGCCGAAGTCGAGCAGGATCACCGTGTTATCGTCCATGTCGCAGGGGACCGTTTTGCCATGAAAGTCGCGTTCGCTGAGCAAAATGCCGGACATGGCGGTAACGCGCCTGGCGGGCCCGAGCACGCCGGTCAGCGTGTGCAAACTATAGACAGTCATGTCGTACAAAGGGCCCCCGCCCGGCTTGCGAAAATACCAAGACGGGTCGATGTTGCTGAGCACGTCGTCGCCCTGGCGAACCCCTTCCTGCTGGTGGTAGTCGCCGAAGCCGGCGCCACACGCAGCCCAGGCGAGCACGCCGATGGCTCCTTCCTGGATGAGCTTTCGGATGCGCAAAAACTGCGGTCGCAACATCTGGCCTGGTGACGAGACCAGTTTCACGTTGTTACGTTCGGCGGCCAGGATGAGCTCATCCGCTTCTGCCCGAGTGGTGGTCATGGTCTTGTTGAAATGCACATGTTTGCCGGCTTCTACGAGCTTCATGCCCTGCTCGTAATGCACGCCGATGGGTGAGCAGACGGTGGCGATATCGAAGTCGCCCTTGGCGAGCATGTCGTCGAAGTCCTCGAAGTGCTGTGGAACTCCGAATTTTTCGGCGGCCGCCTGGGCGCGCCCGGCTACCGGGTCGCAGATGGCCCCTAAAACAACGCGGTCGTTGAGGTCGCCGACTGCGAGATGCGCAAGCGGACAGCGAAGCGCTATGCTTCCGGCGCCTACGATGCCCAGCCTGAGTGGTTTGTCCGCCATGGTTTGCTCCTGTGAGAAGGTTCGGAAAGCCTTCAGTACCGGGACGGGTCGGACAAAACAAGCCCTTCTCCGATTTGCTCAGCTAAGAGCGGGATGATAGCGCGATGCACTCCGCGAGATGAGCTCCGAGCAAGTTGATTTCGTGATCATCGGCGGGGGCTCGGCAGGTTGCGTTCTCGCTAACCGGCTGAGCGCCGATGCGTCGAACCGGGTGCTGGTGCTCGAGGCGGGGCGACCGGACTATTTTTGGGACGTGTTCCTCCACATGCCGGCGGCGTTGACGTTTCCCATCGGGAATCGGTTTTACGATTGGCAATACCGCTCCGAGCCCGAGCCGTTCATGCAGGGCCGGCGCATCTATCACGCGCGCGGCAGGGTTCTCGGCGGCTCGAGCAGCATCAACGGCATGATCTTCCAGCGCGGGAATCCGCTCGACTACCAGCGTTGGGCCGCGGATCCGGGGATGGAAACCTGGAGCTATCGTGATTGCCTGCCCTATTTCAAAAAGATGGAAGCTGCCTTGGCGGCGGACCCGAGCGATGCGTTCCGCGGGCGCGAAGGGCCGTTGGTCCTAGAGCGCGGGCCGGCGCAAAGCCCACTCTTCGAAGCGTTTTTTCAGGCAACCGAGCAGGCGGGCTATCTGCGGACCTCGGACGTCAACGGCTTTCGGCAGGAAGGATTTGCAGCTTTCGACCGCAATATTCAGCGGGGCCGGCGGCTATCGGCCTCTCGGGCGTATCTGCACCCGGTGGGTCAGCGAAAGAACCTAAAAGTGAAATGCCGCGCGCTGGTCTCGCGCATTCTGTTCGAAGGCCGCCGCGCGGTTGGCGTGGAATATGAGAGCGGTCGTCGGAGAGTGAAAACCGGCGCGGTGATCCTCGCCGGCGGAGCCTTCAACTCTCCGCAGCTGCTCCAGCTTTCCGGGGTCGGGGATCCCGCAGAGCTCGAGCCCCTCGAGATCGAGGTGGTTACAGGCCTTCCCGGGGTGGGCCAGAACCTGCAGGACCATCTAGAGGTTTATGTCCAGCACGCATGCCGGCAGCCGGTCTCTATGCAGCCGGCGCTCTCCCGCTGGAGGTGGCCCGGGATTGGGCTGCGATGGCTACTTTTGGGGAGCGGGCCCGCCGCGAGCAACCACTTCGAAGCCGGCGGATTCGTTCGCAGCAACGACGACGTCGCCTATCCCAACCTGATGTTTCATTTCCTGCCCCTGGCCGTCCGCTATGACGGTTCGGCGCCGGTAAGCGGCCACGGTTTTCAGGTCCATGTTGGGCCCATGTATTCGGACGCGCGCGGCAGTGTAAAGATCACTCGCAGCGACGTCCGGGAGCCGCCTGCGCTGCGGTTCAACTATCTTTCCACCGCGCAAGACCGCCGCGAGTGGGTGGAGGCGATCCGCATCGCCAGGCGAATTCTGAGCCAGCCCGCCCTCGAGCCGTATGACGGCGGCGAGATTTCCCCTGGCCGAGAGGTGGAGAGCGACGAAGAGATTTTGAACTGGGTCCGCCGGGACGCCGAGACGGCGCTCCACCCATCTTGCACTTGCAAAATGGGAACCGGGGCCGACGCCGTGGTTTCACCCACTACGATGAAGGTGCACGGGCTCGACGGCTTGTACGTGGTCGATGCTTCGGTGATGCCGTACGTCACCAATGGAAATATCTACGCTCCGGTGATGATGCTGAGTGAGAAAGCCGCCGATCTCATCCTGGAAAACACACCGCTAGAGCCGATCGACGTCGAATTCTACCGCCACTCAAAGCGACAGGCCACGCCGGTGAGTGCGCCACCATAAGAGGCCGGTGCCAATGGTAGCGGCGACCGTCACCAAAATGAGCAGCACGAACACGGCAGCCACGCCGGAGGTGGTTTTCACCCAGCCGATCACCGGCTCCTGAACGATGGGCCCAATGGCTCCGAGCCCGTTGATGATGCCGGCTGCCGCCAGAGCTCGCTTTCGGCTTCCGACATCCATCGCCCCCGCGCCTGACAAGAGCGAATCGGGTCCCATGGCGGTAAAGCCGATCAAGCCTAGGAAAACGACGAACGAGGTCGCCGACGAGAGGCCGATCCACCACGTCGCGATGGTTGCGAGCGAGAGTCCCACCGTCATATAGAAAATCACTTTGACCCGGGAACGGACCCGGTCCGACCAAAAACCCGCGGCCACCACTCCG
>DASXTY010000228.1:0-3184 GCA_036505155.1 Polyangiaceae bacterium
GTCTTGTTATCGGCCTTGGGCTCTTGGGAGCCGGCTACTGCATAAACCCGAACCCGTCGCAGGTCGACGGCCACTACGAAAAGCTCTCCCCAGGAGCGCACACGGTCCGGGTGTAGCAGCGTTTTGAATAGGTAGGGCGCTTCGTTGGGACGCCGCGGATCCCGGATGGGCACCCAGACCCCATCGCCCGGGGCTGACCACAGCTTGTGCACCGGACCGGGATCGCGGGGCTGAAACGAGGGCAGCGCAACCGTCGCCGAGGTCGGGGGAGGCTGGGGGATCCGTGACGAGGGAACTCCCCAATAGGCCTTCGGCGGTTCGCGGCGGCGCCAGATTCGATTCCAGCGGTCTTCGACGGCGTAGGAGAACTCCTCGAGGCGCGTCACGTTATTCGAGCCGATGACCGCTCTCAGCGAATTGGCTAGCAGCGGGCCGGCCCAGTCAAAGCGGTGCACTGCGAGCCAGAGCGCGATGACCAGAGCGGGGAGGCCCATGACGGCTATCGCCATCCACTTGAAGCGCAATAACCGCTCCACTTTCCGGCCCCGCCAGCCACCCGCCTTCACATCCGCCGCCGCTGGTGATGCAGGCGACTGGGCTTCTGGCAAGGGCTCGACCGTGCCTTCCATGGATCCGCTCTGCATCATAGCGGATGCACGACACGGCCGCCGGTCCGAGAACCGCAGACGTCCGCAAACAGACTGCCGGCTTCAGGCTTTTCGCGTTGGAGGTGTAAGAAGGAGCAACATGCCGAGCTGGCATCGTCTTGTCCTGACTTCGCTGACCGTGCTGGCGACGCTGTGCGGCGCGCTTTGGAGCGCGGCCCAACCGACTGAACCAGGTCCACGCGTCGGCGCGACCCCCCAGCTCGAGGCGCCGGCGTCGCTCGGGCAGCTCGACGGTCGGCCGCTGCGCCGGATCGAGGTGGTTCGAGCTGACACCGGCAGCATTGAACCGGTAACCTTGGCGCGCGTGCGGCTGGGACAGCCGCTCAGCACAGAACTCGCGCGTCGGGCAATGCTTGAGCTCAGCGGCACGAGTCGATACGCGGAGCTCAGCGCGCTGGCGCTTCCTTCGGGGGACGGCGTGCTGCTGCGGTTGGTGGTCATGCCGCGCTACGTGATCGCCAACCTGCGCGTGACCGGCCCTTTTCTGGATCTCGCTGAAACGCGGCGGGTGGTTGGGGTTGGCGAAGGGGACGAGCTCACGCCGCGGCTGCTTCCCACTCTGGTCCGTCGCGTGCAGACTCATTACGCCGAGCGCGGCTTTCCTTTGGCGGAAGTGCGTGTCAACACCATCCCCACCGACGACCCCCAGCGTGTCGTTTTGCTCATCGAGGTGGAGCCCGGCGCCGTATTGCGTGTGGAACGTCGCGTGTTGGTGGTTTCGCCCTACCCGCCGCTGCCGGAGCTCAGCGAGCTCGCGTCTTCTTATCCGGTGCGAACCGGCGACCGCGTGGATCAAGAGGTGCTGGTGTCCGCCGATCGCGATCTCGAGCAGCGACTGCGCGCCCGCGGCTGGTTTCATGCGCGGGTTTCCCACCACATGGCAGCCGCCCGGACCGGTCAGAAGCTCGAGGTGGTGGTGCAGGCGGGTCCCGCCATTCGCTTGCGCTTCGAGCAAAATCGGCATTTCGATGCCAGTCAATTGACCACCGCGCTCGAGCTCGAAGAACGAACCGATCGCGACCCGCAGACCCTGACCGAGGCGCTGACGGTATTTTATCGCAAGCGAGGCTTCCTGGATGTCGACATCACGGTAAGCGTGCGGGCTTCGCCGAGAGGGCAAACCGAGGAGCTTCTGTTCACCGTGCGCGAGGGAACCCTGGTGCGGGTTAGAGGACGCGAGTATCCGTGCCTGAGCGGCGAGCGCACGCCCGGGCGCGTCAGCAGTGAGATCGACGGGTGGCTCGCCCAAGAGCTGCCGGGCGGCGGCGTGATTGGGCCGGTGGATGCGCGCGCAGTGGACCAGACGCTCGGACCGAGAGCCCAAACCGGTTCCCGTGCAGTCTCGGAAGAGCTCGATCCCTGGCAAGTGTACGTGCCCGACGTGTATGAAGCTGCGCTCAAGCGTCTGCAGGAGCTCTATCGCTCGGAGGGATACCTTTCAGCAACCGTCGGCCCGGTGTACGTGTTACGGCGCCGCTGCGCGCAGCGCTCGCCGGCGGGAACGTGCCGGCCCATCGGACCGCTCAAACGCGCGCCGGTCGAATGTCGAGCCGACGCAGACGGTCTGCCGCTCGAGGAACCCGCCCCGCCTCCGGGCTTCGCCTGTGAGAGCGACCCGGCTCGAGGCGTTCGGTGTGAACCCGATCTGGTGTTGGAAATTCCCATCAAGCTCGGCCCGCGCAGCGACCTCTACGACATCGCGTTCGAGGGGAACACGGAGCTCGTGGAGCGGGAGCTGCTCCAAGTCAGTGAGCTTGAGACCGGCAAACCTGCTTCACAGGTGGAGCTGGAAAAGGCGCGCCGGCGGTTATTGGATGCTTACGCGGAAGAAGGCTTCGCTTTTGCACAGATCGACACCGAGCTCGATTTGTCTTCGGATCACACCCGCGCGCGAGTGCGCTACGTCATCAGCGAGAGAGAGCGGGTTCGGGTCACCGGGATTGTGATCCGTGGCGCGACCCGCACTAGCGAACGGCTCATCCGAAGCCGGGTGGCGCTGGAGAAAGGCGAGCTCTACCGCCGCAGTTTGGTGCGCAAAACCGAAGAACGATTGGCTACGCTCGGCGTGTTTTCCACGGTCACTGTCGGTTTCGAAGATCCGACCGTGCCGGCGCGCGAAAAAATGGTGGTCATCACGGTCCAGGAGAAAAAACCGCAATATCTGGACGTGCGGCCCGGCTTTAGCACCGGCGAGGGATTTCGCACCTCATTCGAATACGGGCACCGAAACCTGGGTGGTGAAGCCATCCAGCTCACACTGCGGAGCCAGCTCGGATACCTTCCGACGCCCCTCATCTTGGAGGACGACGTGCGGCGCAAATACGAAGAGCTCAGCGTCGGCGAGCGTCTGGAGCGGCGCAATTCGGTCATCCTGGAATTTCCCGAAATTGGATTGGGGCCGCTCTTCCGCTTCAGTGTCGAGGGAGTTGACGTGCGCGATAACGCTCGCGATTTCGGCCTGACCCGAGACGCGGTGATCCTCACCCTGAACTATCGCCCGGAGCGGCGTTTTTCCG
>DASXTY010000229.1:0-2389 GCA_036505155.1 Polyangiaceae bacterium
CAGCGCATTTGATCGGCAAAAACGAACAGAAGATTCGGGCGCATGTTCGCTGTCTTATGCGGTTTTGGGTTCTATTGCGTTCTACTGCAGTTTGATTGCCAGAAACTGTTCTACAGTAATCCCGACCACCAGGGCTGAAAATGCCTCTGCTACCTAAAAGGATCATCGATAGTCACGTGCACTTCATCCATCCCGAGCGGCTGGAGTATCCGTGGATGGCGGAGGCTCCAGAACTCCGACGCTACTTCGGCCCCAATGAGCTCCAGAGCGCGGTCGGAACGCTGCCTGTCGTGGATCTGGTGTTCATGGAAGTCAGCGCTCGCCCGGAGCAGAGCCTTTTAGAGGTCGAATGGGTCGAGACGCTGATGCGCGAGGAGCCGCGATTACGCGCGTTGGTGGCGCAGGCTCGATTGACGGACGTCAAACAGCGAGACCGACAGCTCGATGCTCTGGGTGAGCATCCAACGGTGCGCGGGATTCGGGACATCATTCAATGGGAAGCGCCCGGTTACTGTTGTCAGCCGGCGTATATAGAAGGCGCGAAGATAGCGGCGGCGCGAGGCTTGCACCTCGAGCTCTGTCTCTTTCCCACGCAGCTCGAGGACGCGCTCGCGTTGGTGAAAGCCGTTCCGGATGCGCGGTTCGTACTGAACCACTGCGCCAAGCCCGGCATCCGCACCAAAGCGTGGCAGCCCTGGGCCGACCGGATCGCGCAGATCGCCGCGTACCCGAACCTGATCTGCAAGATATCCGGGCTCTTGACCGAGGCAGACCACGCCAGCTGGCAGCCGCACGACATCCTTCCCTACATCCATCATGTGATCGAGCACTTCGGAACTCGGCGCCTTATGTACGGCGGTGACTGGCCTGTGCTCACGCTCGCCGGAAGCTACCAGCAATGGTTCGATGTCGTCGCGCTGGCAGTGACCGGATGGAGCCAGTCCGAGCTCGATGACTTCCTCTATGGCAACGCCGCGCGCTTTTATCAGCTCGAGCGCAGTTCTGCATGACGCAAGGACAGCGCGGTTGCACGGCGTCGAGGTTCCGGAGACTTGCGATCCCACCATTTTTAGCGGGGGGCGACTGGGTTCTGTCAGACACACACCCGCTGGCAGGCGGCGATCAATATCTCTTCCCTTTTCACTGCCCGACGACTTCCCTACCCGCACATTCCATGAAGTACCCGCACATACCATGAAGTCTAGCAATCGGGCTCACCGCGGCGCTTCGGTGAAGCGCGCACGGGACCGCCGACCAACGCAAGCCAGGCGACCAAAGTCGCTTCCTTCTGATCCGCGGCCCACGGTCTTCCCGATGCGTTCCCCATCGCCGCCAAACGCGCGGCGAGCGTTGCCGATGTAAGCCCGAGCGCGGCGGCAGTGTTATGGGCGAGCGCGGGGGCGAGCACGCGCCTGGGCTGAGCGCCCAGCGCTGCGCTAGCGCCGCTGAAGACCCGGCGATAAAGCTCGCCTTCTGCGGCGTGGACCAGCGGGTGCGACCTCAGGATCGATTCAATCGGCGGCAGCGGCTTGGTCGCAGGCGACACCATCCCGGCGGCGAAAATTTTTCCACCTAGGGAAGAGATGAAAGTCGCAAGCTCGGTGCGCGCTCGCTTGGTGAACCGAATTTCCGCGTCGCGAACGAGAGCACGCGCCTTTTCGATCGGCAGGTCCTGTGCAGCGTGGAACACCGCCCCTTCATAGAAGGTGAACGCCACCTCGATGCGCGTTTTGGCCAGGATCTCGGGCGCCTCCTTGGGCCCGGCGAGCGCGACCACTGTCGCCCGTCCGGTATGCACTTTGAATCCGAGCGCGAAGCGTGTCTCTAAAGCCATGGCAAATTCTAGCACCTGGTTCCCGTTGGTAGATTCCGGCGTGCTCTCGAAGCCTGCGGTGGTGCTTCACAGCTTAGTAGAAGAAGCCCCAAGGCAATGCTTGCGCGAGCACGCTCCAAATCTGGCGCAACCTTTCGCGCTCGGATAGTTCTAAGGTACAGGTTTTTCGAGTGCACCGTTTCGCGCGAAGACACCCAGGGTGGGCGTCTGATCCTGGTGGTGATAAACACGCGCGGTCAAGCGATCGAAGCCATCTCGTCAGAAGATACCATGCGACGTGCGCCTTTGCCCCGCGATGACGGATTTTGGCCAGGCAAATCGCCGAGCGCGTTGCCAGCCGACGAGGCGCTCTAGATCGGCTCAATAATCAGGGTCACGCCGGTCGCAGAACGCACCTTCCAAGGGTGTGCTGGGGCAGCCGGATGCCACTGGCGGCACGAACGAGCTGATCATGTATGAGCCTTCAATCATGTCACCCACCGCCCCGAATTTGGTGATTGTGATGGATCCCGATTCCCCCTCACAGCCATTGGAAACGCCAGAAAGAGAAATGTG
>DASXTY010000230.1:0-2358 GCA_036505155.1 Polyangiaceae bacterium
GAGATCGATTCGCTCGCCCTCGCCGAAGGAAAAAAAGCCGAGCAGCCAAAAGCGGCCGCGCCCGCCCCAGCTCGGCAGCGCGCTGCGGAGGAAGAGGGTGCCCCCGCAGAGAGCCGGCGCGCCGCGGACCCCTGTGAAACCGCCTGTCAGGCCTTTTCTTCGCTCGAGCGCGCCGGTCGAGCCGTGTGCCGTTTGGGCGGCGACGCGAGCGAGCGGTGTCATAAGGCGCGCAAGATGGTGGAAGACGGTCGAAAGCGAGTGAGCAGCTGCGGCTGCGGTTGACCCCGGTTTCTCGGAGGTGCGCCGCGGGCTTTCGAGGTAGCATCGGCGCATGCCGTGTCTGGTTGGATGCCTGGCCCTGAGCTTTCCTCGGCTCGCCGTTTTTTTGGTTTGGCTACTGGGCGGAAACTACTTGGCGCGAGCGTACGAGCATTGGATCTGGCCGCTCTTGGGGTTCTTTTTCCTCCCACTCACCACGCTCGCGTTCGCTTATTCGTTCAATTCGCTGGGCCATCACTCAATGCCGCCTCTTGGATGGTTGCTCACAGGCATCGCGCTTTTGGTCGACGTCGGGCTCATCGGAAGCGGTCGCACGCAATGGGACCGCTACCAAGGACGTCGTCAAATCTGAACTAGTCCCTCCAGACTCGCGCGGTCACGCACCGAGTAGGGATAAATCGAGACGATTGCCCCGCATCGGGGGGCACCAGAAGTAACTGCCTGTGACCGGGCGCGTAAATCGAAATAGGCCGTCGGTCACTCCGTCGTCGAGCCCCAGCATGCGTCGAAGCTGGGCTTCGAATGCATCGAGCGAGCGTCCGAAAGCCACGAACACCAGCCCCCCGCTCATTCCCTCAGCCCACGGCATCGACCGGCGCAGCACGAATGCTTCGGGAGCGAAAGATTCCTGCGCCGTACGTCGGATATGGGCAGATAGTGGCGCGTCTTGGATTTCTTGGTTGGTGTCCTTTCGTCTACCGATGATTCCGTCTTGCTCGGCCTGTTGCATCGCTTCGAAGTGATCGAGGTCGTGCAGGAAGCGTTGCACGGCGACGAAGCTCGAACCGTCGAGCCCCGCGCCGCCACCGGTCACCAGGGCCGTAGCTGCTGCTCGCTCACCGGTTGGGTTTTCGGTACCGTCCTCGAAGCCCGTCAAATCGCGACCGCCGTCAAAACGAAAAGCGTCCACCACGGTTCCCAGAGTAAACACGTCGCTGAAGTCCCGTACCCACTGCCTGCTTCGGTGCAATAGCTCGCCGCGATCCTCGCCGCGTAACCAGCACCAGAGCGCACACGGTGTCGAAAGCACGCTCACCCCCCTTCCATCCAGCACCGGAAATTCGCGGAAGCCGGCAATCTTAACCCCAAGGGCAGAAATCAATGAATGTCCGAGGCCCACCACCGCATGCGGGTCGGGATCGCGATCTTTGAGGCACCGCAGGCCGAGCTTCGGTTGTGCGTCAGGAATCGCGTCGAAGAACAAGTAGCGCGCCAGCGCTGGAATCGGCGCCAAAATTCCTGGCTGCTCGAGGGTCATTCGCCTCATGAATAACACTGGCGCTTGGAACCCGCGCTGAGCGACTCCCCCCAGGCCGACTCTCACTCCACCCCCGGAAAGTCTCGATCGAGCACGGTCTTCCTCCCGTCCGCCGCGGCCGAGCGGATGGCCCGGTCGCACAGGGCGCGCAAATGGTCAGAGAGCACCGGGGCGACCGCGTCCGAAGTCTTCATGCCGGCGCGCTCGCGGATGTATTGTTTGAGCTTCGAGACCACGACCAGGACTTCAGCTTTAGCCGGCGCGTCCTTCTCCGCCGGCAATCCGGTCGTCACCACGCGCCGGGCTACACCGCCCGCCGTCCTTTCCTCAGACTCCCCCGACTCTTCCCCTTCCTCAGGAACCGCGTTTTGGGGCGCTTTGGTCTCGGCTGAAGCTTCCCAAGCCTCGCGGCTCGGTGCGGTTGCTTGCTCCGCCCAGGCGTCCTTGTGGCGCATGTCGGGTACGTGCGCCTCGAAACACGCAACCGAGCAGAAAAACAGGGCGCTCTTTCCCTGGTTACAGGTGGAAACGCTGCATCGATAATACCGTTCTTCGAAGGGAATCGGTTTTCGGCAAATGCTGCACACGCGAAACGGTTCGGTCATGGTCTTTCACCCTTGCGAGCTCGTATGCCCGAAAGCTCGGCGCGGGGTCAACCTTAGACGCGGGCGACGAGGCGCCCCTGAGAGCCTTCACGCTGGGGAGAAACCCAATCTTGCAAGCCGATATTCTTGCTGTCTATGCTGCCCGGGTGCGCTTGGAACGTCGCGGGTTTGCGGTTCTTCTTGCCATCTGCCTTTTGGGATGCGGCAAACGACATC
>DASXTY010000231.1:0-1926 GCA_036505155.1 Polyangiaceae bacterium
CGCGCCGGGCGGGCGGAGCCGCCTCCAGCCCCGGCGCCGCCCATGATTTCCCGCTCCCCCTCGATGTCCCAGGGGAGCTGCCAGCTCCAGGGGGTGGTGGTGATGCCGCGCACTGCCCTTTATGACCGAGAGACCGAAGGGAGCCCCATCGCGCGGCTGGGCGGCGAGGTGCCCGTGACGGTCACCGGCTTTCCGAAGCAAGGGAGCGGCGGGCGGGCGCGCATCGAGACCGGCACCGGCCGCGGCAGCTTTCGTCTCTCTGGCTACATGGATGCGGCCAAAGTTCCGGTGTTCACCGAGCGGGACGTCCCGGTGGTGGCAGGACACTTGTGGATCGGCACCGGTCAACAAGTTGTGGTGCTGCGCTCTTCGGGAGGACAGCTTCGGGTCAGTAAAACGCTGACGAGCCCCATCGATCAAACGTTCACAGGCTCTGCACCCTGCAGTAGCTTCACGTTGACCCAAGGCACTCCACCCGGTTGGAACGTCCCCGGGGGCGCGCGCGGTT
The DNA here is from genome assembly GCA_036505155.1 of Polyangiaceae bacterium. Lineage (GTDB taxonomy): Bacteria > Myxococcota_A > Polyangia > Polyangiales > Polyangiaceae > DASXTY01. Next base: position 509 of record DASXTY010000231.1, read on the forward strand.
ACGTGCTGAAGCAGCCGTCGGTGGATCTGTACGACGGCTGGACTGACGACCGGAATCCGGTAACGACGTTGCGACGCTCCTCGTCGGGCAATGGGATCTTGCTCTGGGGCATCGAACGACATGGCGGCTGGGTGCACGTCGTGTATCACGCCGACGTCATCATCGACGCCTGGGCCCCGGCAAAGGAGCTCCATCCGCTGCCGCCCGGAGAAACCATGGACCAGCAGGCCGGTTCGGTGACCCAGCCGGGATCCCCGAGATTGGCCCCCGCGGCCAGCATGCAGCTGGTGAAGACCTCGAAAGCCGTCCGGATTCGCTTGAACGCGAAAGACGACGATCCCACGATAGGCTACATCGAGCCGGACACCGATACCTATGTGGTCGACACCATGGCGGGTTGGTCGAGCGTCATTCCCAAGGCGCTGAATGTCCTTCCCTATGGGGACGGACACTTTTGGGTAAAGTCGTCGGATCTCGGGAGCTAACGCCGGGCACCGCCCCGTTCCTGATGGGATTGACGGGCATTGTCGGCTTGTTACCGTCCGTGCGTGACCGGACTGGACGAGCAAGCTTTGGAGCGCGCCTTGTCGCGCACCCTGGAGCGAACGAATTTTCCGTCTCTTGGAATCCGCTACCAGGGGAAAGTTCGCGATAATTACACCACCGCCGACGGCCGGCGCGTGCTCATCGTCACCGATCGCATCAGCGCCTTCGATCGCATTTTGGGCACTTTGCCGCTCAAAGGTCAGCTTTTGAACACGGCGGCGGCCTGGTGGTTCGAAAAGACCCGCCACGTGGCTCAAAACCACCTGATCGCGGTACCGGATCCCAATGTGCTCGTGGCTCGAGAATGCCAGCCGTTGCCAGTAGAAATGGTGGTTCGCGCTTACCTCACGGGCACGACTTCGACCAGCATCTGGGTGCACTACCAGCGCGGCGAGCGACGCTTTTGCGGGCACGAGCTTCCCGACCAAATGCGCAAAAATCAGAAGCTGCCCGAAACGCTGCTCACCCCGACCACCAAAGCCTCGGATGGCGGGCACGACGTTTCCGCTTCGCGCGAAGAGATCCTGGAAGTCACCGGCATGCCGGCGGGCGACTTCGACCGCGCCGCGGAGCTTTCCCTAAAGCTATTCGCGGCGGGACAAGCGCTATGCGCCGAGCGAGGCCTGATTCTGGTGGATACGAAATACGAGTTTGGGAAAACGCCGGAGGGTGACATCGTGGTCATCGATGAAATCCACACGCCGGACTCATCACGCTTTTGGTTTTCCGAGAGCTTCCGACAACGTTTTGCGGCGGGCGAAGAGCCGGAGAGCTTCGACAAGGAATACGTGCGAAGATACCTGGTTTCTCAGGGCTTCAGCGGAGACGGGGAGGTCCCGCCCCTGCCTGACCAGGTCCGGATGGAAGCCACT